>JBDKHP010000294.1:0-8968 GCA_039797645.1 Bacteroidota bacterium | reverse complement strand
GGTATCAAAACCGCCACCGATTTGCAAGATGTGCTCGACTCTGGTGCACGCTGGGCTACCATCGGCAGTATGGCAGTACGCCAACCCGCCGTCTATGCCGAATGGGTCGAAGAGTTTGGTGCGGAAAACATCATGCTGGGTGCCGACGTAAAAGGCCGACAGATTGCGATTGGCGCTTGGACAGAAACCAGCGATTTACTCATCACCGATTTCTTACAGCGACAATATGAGTTGGGCATCCGCACCTATTTCTGCACCGACATCTCAAAAGATGGGATGCTACAAGGTGCAGCAAACGAACTCTACGCAGAACTAGCGACTACTTTCCCCGAAATGGCACTCATCGCTTCGGGCGGCATTTCGTGTATGGACGACGTGTACGCTGTAGCAAAAGCTGGTTGCGCAGGCGTTATCATCGGCAAGGCGATCTACGAAGGCCGCATCAGTATTGCACAACTTTCCGAATTCATAAACCAACAATAGCAGGCCCATGCTTACCAAAAGAATCATACCCTGCCTCGATGTAAAAGACGGTCGCACCGTTAAAGGAATCAACTTCCTCGATCTGCGCGACGCCGGCGACCCCGTAGAGCAGGCCGCACTCTACGCCCAACAAGGTGCCGACGAACTTGTATTTCTCGACATTACGGCGACCGTAGAAAAACGGAAAACCTTGGCCGATTTGGCTCGCAACGTGGCCTCTCGGCTCAACATCCCGTTCACAGTGGGTGGTGGCATTAAATCAGTGGACGATGTTTCGGTACTTCTCAACAACGGAGCCGACAAAGTATCCATCAATTCTGCCGCAGTACGTCGCCCCGAGCTGATTGGCGAATTGGCCCGTGCCTTTGGTAGTCAATGTGTGGTACTCGCCATCGACACCAAATTCGACGGCAACCAGTGGATGGTGTACTTGGACGGTGGTCGTACCGCAACACCCATCCCTACGCTGGAATGGGTGAAGTATGCCTACGACTGCGGTGCGGGCGAAATATTGCTCACATCTATGAACCACGACGGAACAAAAAACGGTTTTGCGCTGGACATTACCCGCGCAATATCAGAACTTGTTGATATTCCAATCATTGCTTCTGGTGGTGCTGGCAATATGCAACATTTTGCCGACGTGTTTACCGAGGGAAAAGCCGATGCAGCCTTGGCAGCAAGCATCTTTCACTTCAACGAAATTCCCATTCCGAGCCTCAAAGAGTTTCTGGCTGGGCAACAAATACCTGTACGATTATTATAAGCTTAAATTCTTAACAACAAGTTGCGTATGAGCTGTTAATAAGCATATTATTTCATTACAGCGACACGATTTGTTATATTCTACGTATTCATATTCTTTAAAAAAAGCATAAAATGGATTTTAATCTCGATTTTGCAAAGGCCGGTGGACTCGTACCGGCAGTAGTACAAGATGCCCACAATAAAACTGTGCTCATGGTTGGCTTCATGAACCAAGAGGCGCTCGACAAAACTCAAGCCGAAGGCAAAGTCACATTCTTTAGTCGCACAAAAAACAGACTCTGGACAAAAGGTGAAACCTCTGGCAACTTCCTGATTGTAAAAGACATCAAAGTAGATTGCGACAACGATACTTTACTGATTTCGGCAGAACCAGTAGGGCCAGTATGCCATACAGGAGAGGAAACTTGCTTTGGGAACAGTCCTAAAGGTAATGTGCAGTTTCTGGAGTATCTCGAAGAAGTTATCGAACAACGCAAACAAGCCGACCCAGGTAGTTCGTACACCCGCAAATTATTCGACAAAGGCATCAATAAAATTGCACAAAAAGTTGGCGAAGAGGCTGTCGAATTGGTAATCGAAGCAAAAGACAACAACGACGATCTGTTTTTGAACGAAGCAGCAGATCTTATGTTCCATACGCTCATTTTACTTAACAAAAAAGGATTCCGCTTAGCCGATGTGGTGAAAATTTTGGAAGGAAGGCATAAGTAATTTTGGTAATACGTTCTTAATTTGACTGTTACAAAAAACCGATAAGTGTTACTTGTCGGTTTTTTATCAAATTCCGTTGGGTAGTATATCCATATTATATTTTACTGCAATTACAGATTGTTAATTTCATCGAGACTCAAGCCTGTTTCGCGGACAATATCATCCAACTCTTCTCCGTATTTTTTCATCTGCTTAGCCAGTTTCAACATGGCGACGCTTGCACGTAGTTCGGCTTCTTCTTCACGCAGCTTGGCTTCCTCTTCACGCAGCTTGGCTTCTTCGGCATCGGCTTTTGCAGTGGCTATTTCTTTGAGGTATTTCGCTTCTTGTGCATTAAAGAGCGCATCTATTTCGTCTTCAACCTCCAAACGACGACGGAATTGTTCGTCGGCAACTGGGCGCTGGAGGTAGTTTGCAATATCTGCAAATGCTTCGGGTATCTCTTCCATGTCGAGAATGTACTTGCGATCTGCAACCCAAGCTTGGTTGAAAAGACTGAGGAATTGTTCTAAGCCTGTTACACGCTTTTCTGGTAAGCGTTTAATCTGCAATATATGCGATTCGTGCGTAAGTTGGTTTACGAAAAAGCTATTGGCGTCAATTTCCGATTTGTCTATTGAGTTGACTATTTTACGTTTGACACTTACTGCCAAATAGGGTAAGTCGCTGAGTTTGTAGCCTAAAATATAGATTGTAACAATTGGGTAAGTTTCTTTGTTTTCGTATTCTTCCGCAGAATTTTCGTCTAAATCCTTCGACGGATTGTCGATTTTATAACTTGTTGAGAGGTAGTTTGCGCCTAAATAATTTCGAAATCGGACAATATCGGTGGCATATTTAGATTTCTGTAGCTCTATTAATACGGTTTTAGAACCGCCGTCTTTGGTACGAATTACGGCTTTAAAATCTAAGCGGAAGAGGGTGAAGTTGCGTTTCTCGTCGGGTACAACGGTTTCTTGGTTGGAGAGAGAGTTCCAAAATTTCATCTTCCAAGATAAGTTCTAGGATGCGCTTTGCGTACCGCTCATTGAGCATCAGGTACTTAAAGGCGTGGTCGTATAAAGGATTGACGATTTGCATACGAAACGATTTTGTACAAAGTTAGTTATTTTGTGCTTACTTGTGGCCAAGATTACTTCGGACGGGTAAAAAAAACTGCATGACATTGGCTGATTTGATGTGAATTCATGAGTTTGAATTGCATGAATTGCTATAGAGTATAATTTCTGTACAAATAGGATCTGTTAATCTGTAATTTTAACACAAGATTTATTCATGGTGTGTGATAGTGGCTACATGGCCGTAGGCCAACTGAAAGTTTTTGCCCCGTGAACCTACGGCGTGGGTTTGGAAAGTGGCGCACGGTCTAGCCCGGATAGTAGCGGTAGCCCACAGCAACGCGCGGAATAACCTTTTGTACAGTGGTTGGACTGAAATACAAAGGTGTCCAAGTGATGCAGTTCCCGTTTGCGAGGACTACAAGCGGATAGCCGGCAGCGGGGCTTATTTGAAAAGTTTGGTTACCGCTCCTAATTTTTATTTTTTTATTTCAACTGGCAACGGAATGCCAGCGTGAGAATTGGCAATGGAATACAGCCTGTAATTGATGTGATTTGGGGGGGGTATTATCGGGTTGTTAGATTTCCGAACTTCATTTGATTTTTAATAGTGTTTGTCTAATAAAATCACTATCTTCGCGCACTGAAATTTAAGCCTAAGCTGGTACTCGTCAGCCTCTGGGGAGATTATAAACAACTAAAGAATGTCGAGATGGACTTGATGAAAATTGTTGAGGAAGCGTACAAAGTAGAACGTAATTTCCCTCAATTTAAAGCTGGTGATACGATTACGGTTCACTACAAAATCAAAGAAGGTGCTAAGGAACGTGTGCAGTTGTACCGTGGTGTAGTGATACAATCGCGTGGCGAAGGCAATACTAAAACCTTCACAGTTCGTAAAATGTCTGGAAACGTGGGTGTTGAGCGTGTTATACCATTCGCATCGCCGTTTATCGAGAAAATTGAAGTGAATAAATTGGGTAAAGTGCGTCGCGCTCGTATTTATTACTTGCGTGCTCTTACCGGGAAAAAAGCACGTATCAAAGAAAGATATGCATAGTTCCTTGCGGGATTATAAACTTTTTTCAGCCGTCTGCTTGCAGACGGCTTTTTTTTTGCTCTTTTGGTACATTAAAATTGAATAAACACATAAACTTGCTGTAATTTTGTTTAGGAGTTTGTAAATTTCGTGCGTTTTAAACCTTTAATGTCTATCCATGAGAAGCAATTTCGTGATTCTGTTTCTGCTTTATCTCCTTTCAAATAGCTTGGTTTCGCAGGCGCAAGTTGTAGAGAATCTTTCACCGTCTTTGTATTACGCGGCCTGGTCTATGTACGATAAATCGAACTATTTGGAAGCGATTACATATTTGGATAAAATAGATCCGACGGACAGTCTTTTTGCAGCAGCGCAGGATCTGAAAATGCAATCGTTATACTATTCCAATCGTACGGAAGAGGCTGTTGAATTGGGTCTGAAAAGTCTTGGTGATTCGGAATTTGGTAGCGAAATAATGTATGCTTTTACTGGTTTTGCTTACTTAAAACTCGAAAATTATGTCGAATCTGTTAAATATTTGAGTAAAACTTGTAAAATATATGCGCTAAACTCCGATTATCACAATTGGCTTGCTTTTGCGGCTCTGAATATTAATGACTTAGAATTAGCGCGTACACATTATATGTGGAGTATTATGTTGGAATACAACCGACCTCAATCTACGCGGGCTTTGGGCTATGTGTATAGCAAAACTCGTGACGATATGGTGGCTTGTTACCCATTAATGAGTGGGATAATCTCGTGGCCAAACAACCCCCACGCTGGGTCGAGTAGTACGAAAATTCGGCAGGTTATGGGTAATAACAAACATATTCCCGAAGGAACTTATGAAACGAACAACCCAAATTCTATTTTTGCAAGTATGCAGAATGAATGGGCGGATTCGTTCGCTAAGGATTCGGTGAACAGAATGGACGACTATATTAGTTTTTTATGTAACCGCCTACCAGACAAGAATACTTCTGCCGATTTTATTTTCAATTTCTATGCACCATACTTTAAAAGGGTGGGGGAGTTGAAGCTTGACAAAGCTTTGAGCCAATATGTGCAGTATTTTGAGGGTTTACGACCCGATCCGCGTACAAAGAGGAAGTACGCTAGAAAGATTAAACAACTTGAATTGCTTTATAAAAGCTTTGAATCTCATGCAGACAGCTTCTTGGTTGTTGGGCTTGGGGGGAGAGAAATGCGTTACCCTGTACACCGTACCACCGATGGATACATTTGGGGTATTGGCTTTGCAAAAGACACGGCTGCTACGCCACAGTCCAGAGATGGATATTGGGCTTTTGCAGATGTAAGCGCACGGATTACTTGTTTTGGCCATTACGACAAAGGAAAAAAGGACGGTGAATGGGTATGGTACAACAGGAATGGCGATATTGAATCGACAATACGTTATGCCGATGATCTTATAACTGATACCGCTACAACTTATTACACGAATGGCAGCTTGCAGTTTCAAAAAGTATTTAGAGCGGGGAAATTGCATGGAACAACTACCGAGTTTTATCCGAACGGGAAACTTAAACAAATTCAGAATTTTACAGATGGAATGCTAAATGGCCCGTATATAGATTATTTTGTAAGCGGAAATAGGGAGGTTGAATCGTTTTACCGCAATAATAAATTAGACAGTACTTTTGTGCAGTATTATGAAAATGGAAAAATCAAGCTTAAATACGAATACAGAAATGACAAACTTGAAGGTTCGGGAACTAATTATTCTGAAAAAGGAAAATTAATTGCAGCGTTCACTTTTAAGGAAGACCATAAAATCGGTGATGCACTATGGTATTACGAAAGTGGTAAGATTCAGAAAAAAGCAAGCTTTGATAAGGAGGGCTTTGTTTCGGGAAAGCTAACAAGCTATTATGAAAACGGACAAATTGAAGAAGTCTCGACCTATAAGCACGGCAATATCGAGGGAGCAGTATTGGGATATAGTGAGTTAGGGAAGTTGGAGTACCGTTATAATTATGAGAATGGAACGATGCAGTCTTTTAGCTGTTTTGACGATAAAGGGAAGATTATTAAATCTGACACTGCACAAGAGAACTCGCTTTTGGTGGAAACCTATTATAGCAACCGGAATCTACAAACCAAAGGTGCTTATCAGAATGGGCGAAAACAGGGAATTTGGCAGTATTATTACCCTAGCGGAAGACTAAGAAGTGTGCAGAATTATGAAGATGGATTGCGTCAGGGCCAATCTAAAATCTATTATCCCGACGGTAAACCATTATCCATTCAATACTATGAAAACGACTTAGCCGACGGATCTTACACAAGCTATTTCAGAAATGATACAATTGAAATTTCAGGTAGATACAGGAAAGATGAAAAAGTGGGAATTTGGACAGAACAGTACATAAATGGTGCGAAAAAAGTTGTAACGCCGTATCAAAATGGAGAAATTCAGGGCTTTTATAGGCAGTACAATCCAGCGGGGCAAGTAAATCTGGAGATATTGTACGATCATGGAACAGTATTAAGAGAAATAGAATACGAAAATCAACCCGATAAATCGGAGCCAATACTTTATGATCATAACGATTCGGTATTCATAAAGTGGAACAGCAAAAAAGTGGCATTGAGTCGTTGTACGATAGAGAATGGAGTTTTTAATGGGGCGTACACAATTAACTACCCAAACGGTATGCTTGAAGAAAAAGGGCAATACTTAAATGGTAAAAACCACGGGCATATTCTAAAATACCATCCATTTACTGGCACTGTTATATTGGATGCATGGCTCAATAATGGCGATAATATAGGTACTTGGATATGGCGCGATTTTCTGGGGAACTTACAACAAAAAACAACGTATCTACCAGAGGGGTTTGTTGAATATGGTTATGATCCAATTGGCGTATTACATACCGAAACCCATACCCTAGAAGATACCACACATATTACACTAAAAACTTTTCTCCCAACAGGGGAATTGCTTTGTACGCAGATTCTTGAAGAGGAATCAGTAATCAGCGTAAGCCCAGGTCCAAAATTTAGAGCAAACAATAAAACCCAACAGATTAGTTTGGAAAACAACAAACTAAAGTATTTTTATCCGAATGGTCGCGTGGCATTCAGTGAATCGTATGACGATGGTTATCGTAGCGATACCACAAAAGTATATTACAAAAATGGCCAGCTATACCGAGCAACTTGCTACAAAGAAGGAAAAAAAACAGGCAAAGAGGTTTATTACTACGCTAATGGCCAAATTATGCAAAGTGTTGATTACTATTATGATGTGTTGATGGGCAAATCAATATTTTATACCGCAGACGGTACGCAATTATTAAATTGTGAAACCAAATTGGATTTCGACCATGGAACTGAAATATTGTTGGATCCCAAAACTAAAACCAGTAAGAACTTTCAGTATTATTTCAATAAGCTACTAATCTGGTAAGTTCAGCCCCACAATTGTATTGGGACCGAGTACGAATAGGGGGCTGAAATTGCATCCCCCTTCTCTTTATATTTATCGGACCAATTGTACCAAGACGAGTCAAAAAATTGACACATCCGCAGCTTCTTTAGGCACGATTCGTGATATAGACATACAAAAAAATGAAATGAAAGCAGGGTATCTCAATTTAGTAACTTTTTTTGTGTTTTTTGCGTGCACACCTTCCGTGTATTTTGAAACGCCACAACCCGAATCAAAAAAGGATTTAAAAGAATTTCCTTCAAAAATCCGTGGTGTCTATTGGCAAACAAACGACAGTGTGCTGATGAAAATTGATGCCCAGGCTATTCTATTGACAAAGTATATTTTGACAGAAGATACTGTAAATAGCTTGATACGCGAGTTGGGGTTTGTGCCCCAATCTGATACTGTTGTAAAATATAGTGCGTGGGAAACCGTAAGTTGCACGATAAAGGACTCCATAATTTTCACGACTTATGCCCGTACTGACACGCTATTTTCGGTAGAAAGAGGTGATTTGCTTCGTAAATACAAGGGTCATTATTTTTTAAATAGGTTTTTTGGAAAGAATATGTGGGATATAAGTACGCT
This sequence comes from Bacteroidota bacterium, assembly GCA_039797645.1. Classification (GTDB taxonomy): domain Bacteria; phylum Bacteroidota; class Bacteroidia; order Bacteroidales; family JBDKHP01; genus JBDKHP01. The sequence continues at coordinate 858 of JBDKHP010000294.1, read as the reverse complement.
GAATCTAGAACAAGGTTTGGTTCAAATTGCCCCCTTGGTTACAACTGATGAACTTGTACAAATGCCTGAGGTTTCGATAGATAGTCCACTAGTCGATTCAACAAAAATTTATTTAATAAAACCAGAGGCGAAGGATTTAAAAAAAATGCTCAAATCCTACGACAATGCCACATTCTATGTCAAACAGAAATGATTCATAGAAAGGATACATTTTTCCAAAAAGAATTGTTAGATACTAGGTTCGAATAAACTCATGGTAACTCTTTTCGTATTCAGTGGCAATTGAACTGTTTTTTTCGCGTAACCAGAAAATGAGGCTAAAGAATTCGGTTTTACCCACATCCCACATGCACAGATCGAGTAAATCGTCTAAAATCTGAATTGTAAGCTGAAAATCCGGATCTTGCATCCGTTTCAACATTTCTATATCAGCTTTAATTTCTGGCAACTGCTCTTTTGCCTTTAACGAGGCTTCTGATGCAATTTTAGCAATCATGTTGGCTATGTTGTCGATGTCCATGTGTCAAATTTTCAGGTCAAGATACTATTTTAATTATGTACATTGTCGTGTGTTTTGCGTAAATAATTCTTTACTAAGCGAATAGCTATTCCCGTTGTACTAAAGAATCCAGTGGTTCAGTAAATCCAATACTGGCCGTGGAGTATAGCTGATAAGACACCTCCGAAACGACAAAAGACCGCAAAGGTCGTTAAAATTTTGCGCATACAAAATAGCACATTCCCTAAAATTGTGTATTTCTAGGATAATCGCGGCAATAGTAAGTGTAACTACCACACATAGTAGATTATACCTAGTGTGGTAGTTGTTAATACCTCATTATAAGCCCAATAATTTTT
>JBDKHP010000293.1:0-4188 GCA_039797645.1 Bacteroidota bacterium | reverse complement strand
ATTCCTTCTTTTGCAAGTTCTGTTTGTGATGTTAATACAGGCATTACACCTTCGAATAGTGCGATGAGCGTGGTGGCTGTCCAATAAATAATCTTATCTTTTTTCATGTTGTTCTTTTTTTTGTTTGTGGGTACTAGAATTATGGGAAGTTAATGATTATTCGTACTAAGTGTTGGTTAAACTCTTGTTGCGCAATGTGTGAAAATCGACAGAACTAGCCTTTAAGTTGATAAATTGTAGAATGCAAACCTTGTGATAGCCCTACCATGGTGTTGTTTGTACGATGGTGGTGTATGGCAAATGTACGAAAGAGTTCGTCTTTTGGCGTGTTTTGGTTGCTTTATCTTGTTGGGAGCTTGGTGCTTGGGGAGTGTGTGGGGCTATTCGCTACATGGCCATAGGCCAATGTAAAGTTCTGGTAATAAAGTACCTACGGCCTTACAAACGGTGCTGCCGATCGGTCTAGCCCGGATAGTAGCGGTAGCCCACAGCGGTGTGAGGCAGCGGCAGCAAACTGATGCTATTGGACTGAAATACAAAGGCTTCCAGTTGATTTCGTTCCCGAACGCGAGGACTACAAGCGGATAGCCGGCAGCAGCCGCTTATAAGTATTGTTGAGTGCCCGCTCCTAATAATTATTTTTATTTTTTTTCGGTCTTACTGAGCTTATCGTACTGGTATTCAACAAAAAAGGCAGCCTCGGGATGAGACTGCCTTTAGTAATATCGGGTGTTTGAACCTACAGATTTGCAAGCAAGAACTCGCGGTTGAGGCGCGCAATATGCGAAATCGAGATGCCTTTTGGGCATTCTATTTCGCAAGCTCCGGTGTTGGAACATGCACCAAAACCGAGTTCGTCCATTTTACCCACCATTGCTTTGGCACGGATGGTAGCTTCTGGGCGGCCTTGTGGCAAAAGTGCCAATTGCGAAACTTTTGCGGCTACGAACAACATTGCCGAAGAGTTTTTGCAAGTAGCTACGCAAGCACCACAACCAATACACGATGCTGCATCCATTGCCTCGTCGGCAGCTGGTTTCGGGATTGCAATTGCGTTTGCGTCGGGTACACCACCTGTGTTTACCGACACGTAACCGCCTTCTTGCAAGATTTTGTCGAAGGCCGAACGATCTACCATCAAATCTTTAATTACGGGGAAACCCGCTGCACGCCAAGGTTCTACGGTGATGGTTTCGCCATCGCTGAAGGTACGCATGTGCAATTGGCAAGTCGTAACCAAGGTGTCTGGGCCGTGTGCGCGTCCGTTGATGTAGAGCGAACACATACCGCAAATACCTTCGCGGCAATCGTGGTCGAATGCCACGGGTTGTTTGCCATCTACAATCAATTTTTCGTTCAACACGTCCATCATTTCCAGAAACGAGCTGTCGGTAGAAACGGCATCGAGCTGATACGTTTCGAATTGTCCTTTTTCTTTGGGGCTATGTTGCCTCCAAACTTTGACATTTATATTGATATTTTTTCCTGCCATTTTAATTTTCGATTAAAGCATTACAAATGGAAATCCGAATGAGGCGTACTACTCTTTGTAGTTACGAGTTTTTACCTCTAGTTCCTCGTACACCAAAGCTTCTTTGTGCAAAATAGGCGTTTTGTTTTCGCCGGTATATTCCCAAGCACCTACATACATAAAGTTTGTGTCGTCTCTTAGAGCCTCGCCCTCAGGGGTTTGGTACTCTTCGCGGAAGTGTCCACCACAAGATTCCAAGCGGTGTAAAGCATCGCGGGCCATCAGTTCACCCAATTCGAGGAAATCTGCCAAACGGAGTGCTTTTTCTAGCTCTACGTTCATTTCGTTGGCACTTCCAGGAATCCGAAGCGATTTCCAAAAATCGGCACGAATCTCTTGGATTTCGACAATTGCAGCCTCAAGACTTGCCTTCGTACGACCCATACCTACGTTGTCCCACATTACTTTACCAAGGCGTTTGTGAATAGAATCCACAGACTTGTCGCCTTTTATGGCCATCAGTTTCTCGATTAGGTCAGTCACCGATTTTTCAGTTTCCTTGAACTCAGGAAGTTCGGTTGAAAAACGTGGCACGTTAATCTGATCGCCCAAATAGTTCTGAATCGTATAAGGCAACACGAAATAGCCATCGGCCAAACCTTGCATCAGCGCCGAAGCACCTAGGCGGTTTGCACCGTGGTCGGAGAAGTTTGCCTCACCAGCAGCGAACAAACCTGGGATTGTAGTTTGTAGTTCGTAATCGACCCAAATACCACCCATTGTATAATGCACTGCGGGGTAAATTTTCATTGGTGTTTTATACGGATCGTGCGCCGTAATTTTTTCGTACATCTGGAACAAGTTGCCGTATTTAGCTTCGATAACCTTTTGGCCATCGCGCTCAATCGCATATTTAAAGTCCAGATACACACCCTCTTTCGTAGGGTTATTTTCTATACCAAAACCGGCATCGCAACGTTCTTTGGCCGCACGCGAAGCCACATCCCTTGGCACCAAGTTACCAAAAGCAGGGTAACGGCGCTCCAAGTAGAAATCGCGATCTTCGTCCGGAATACTTTCGGCTGTTTTTTTACCCTCGCGGATAGCCTGAGCATCTTCAAGTTTTTTAGGCACCCAAATACGACCATCGTTACGCAACGACTCCGACATCAGCGTCAGTTTCGACTGAAACTCACCATGAATCGGAATACACGTAGGGTGAATCTGTACATACGCAGGGTTCGCAAACAAGGCACCTTTACGGTGAGCCTGCCAAGCCGCCGAAGCGTTAGAACCCATTGCGTTGGTACTAAGGAAGAACACATTACCGTAACCGCCCGTAGCCAAAACCACCGCGTGTGCCGAATGCGACTCCACTTTACCAGTAACCATATTGCGCACCACAATGCCACGCGCACGGCCATCCACAACCACAACGTCGAGCATTTCGGTACGAGGGTACAAGGTAACTTTACCCTTTTTAATCTGACGGTTCAGTGCACCATACGCACCCAACAACAACTGCTGTCCGGTTTGGCCACGTGCATAAAACGTACGCGACACCTGTGCACCACCAAACGAGCGGTTATCCAGCAAGCCACCATATTCCCGTGCAAAAGGCACACCTTGCGCCACACACTGGTCTATAATGCTATTGCTCACCTCGGCCAAACGATACACGTTCGCCTCACGAGCGCGGTAATCGCCACCTTTAATTGTGTCGTAAAACAAACGATACACACTATCGCCGTCGTTCGGATAATTCTTTGCAGCATTGATACCACCCTGAGCAGCAATAGAGTGCGCTCTACGAGGCGAATCTTGGTAGCAAAAGTTTTTCACCGCAAAACCCATCTCGGCAAGCGATGCAGCAGCCGAAGCACCAGCCAAACCAGTACCCACCACAATCACATCCAATTTCCTTTTATTCGAAGGGTTCACCAATTTTTGGTGCGCTTTATAGTTTTCCCATTTCTGAGCCAAAGGCCCTTTGGGGATTTTTGATTCTAATTTACTCATGACAATCTGTTGAATGTAAATGAAACTTCGTAGAACAAAAGCTTACGCGCCCAAGTTCAACATAAAAAACAAAGCAATAACACTAAAACCAACCGCAATTATCAGCGAAAATACCCGACTAATCACAATAAGCGCACGGCGTTTTGCCTGATTATTGAGCCCCATTGTCTGAAATGCCGACTGAAAACCGTGGTCTAAATGCAAGCCCAACACCACAAAAAACGCGATATAAGCCAAACCGTACCACCACACACCCAACACACTACTCACAAGCTGATAATCAGTCTGCCCCTCCATAGAGCCAAACTTCATCACAAAGAAATAATCTTTAAGGTGGAGCACCAAAAACAACAAAATAAGCACGCCCAAATGAATCATGTAGCGCGACGAAAAACCGCTCGCATGTGCACGTTTCGTCACATCATAATTCGTTGGTGTAGCCTTTCTGTTCTGATATTCAAGCACAACACCCATTACGATATGCACCAAAAAACCCAGCGCCAACACCGGCTGCATAATCTGAATCAGCGGATTTGTACCCATAAACTCAGAAGCCGCATTAAAGGTTTCTGGGCCAATAAGCAGGGTAAGATTTGCCGTAAGGTGGACAAGTAAAAACACAATCAGGAAGAAACCCGAAAGTGCCATCACCACCTTACGCCCAATAGAACTCGAGAAAAATTTACTCATGGTGATAA
>JBDKHP010000292.1:0-3112 GCA_039797645.1 Bacteroidota bacterium | reverse complement strand
TTATGAGGTGCAAACGATAGAAGGATAGTATCTATGTGAGGGTTATCAGCGACAACTTTTTTGAGTTTGACATACGAGTAAAAGTAAGGGCAAGCAGAAGATGAAAGGTTGATAAAAGACTTACAGATTGAATCGTTTATCGCACATTCTGTATTCGAATCGCCTATGACAAGTATATGTTTTTGAGGGCTTACTTCTATTTTGTCCCTTCCTTGCGATCTATGTCCAAGGTATAATGTGCCGACTAGAACGATAGAAAACAGACAAGTAAAAAACAATATTTTCTTCAGGAAATATTTCATTGTCATTAAAATTGAAAATAAATGAACTCTTGTTTTGTGCCGTTGAAAGCGATTACCAAAAGCGTAAGTCCTGCATATAAACACCAACGGACAATTTGAGGAACATGGAGGGTATTAATTTCGAGAGCATGTGATTTGCCTCGTTGTAACCATTCTACACACACAAATGCACAAATAGCAAGAATTAGATTTCGAGGACGTACTTCTGGGATAGTCAGTATTGTGTGTGAAAATATCTTTGATAGAAAATTAAAAGCCTGTGAAATATCTTGTGCTCTAAAAAATACCCAAGCCAACGTGATCAATCCAAACGTAAATAACATTTGTCCCGTCTCTTTTAAGCTTGGAAATAGTTTCCCTTCGGCCACAATTCCAGTATTTTTTCGGTTACGTTTAAGTAATAATAGGGGCAAAAAATAGAGTGCATGCAGCCCCCCCCAAACAAGAAATGTCCAATTAGCTCCATGCCAAAACCCACTCACCAGAAAAATAATAAAAGTATTGCGTATAGCAGCCAACTTACCCACACGGCTACCTCCAAGCGGAATGTACACATAATCCCGAAACCAAGTAGATAGCGAGATGTGCCAACGTCGCCAAAACTCGGCAACATCACGTGAGAAGTACGGGAATGCAAAATTACGCATCAGGTCGAAACCAAAAAGGCGAGCTGAACCAATAGCAATGTCGGAATATCCCGAGAAATCGCAATAAATTTGGAAAGCAAAAAAGATTGCTCCTAGAGCAAGGGTACTCCCTGCGTAGTTATGATAATTATTGAAAATGAGATTGGCCGTTTCGGCACAATTATCAGCAATAACTACTTTCTTAAACAACCCCCAAAGAACTTGTCGCATACCATCCGTTGCTAACACTTCGTCAAATACTCTTTTTTTATAAAATTGTGGCAAAAGATTCGAAGCCCGTTCAATTGGGCCTGCCACTAGTTGTGGAAAGAAACTTACGAAGGTTAGAAAAGATATAAGATCTGATGAGGGTTCTAGTTTGCGCCTATATACGTCGATGGTGTAACTTAGCGTCTGAAAGGTATAAAAGCTAATGCCCACAGGAAGGATAATATTGAGGTGGCGCACTTGGATAGGTTGGCCAAATAAGGTGAAGGCTTGTGTAAAGCTGTCTGCAAAAAAGTTGAAGTACTTGAAGAAGCCTAAGAAGCCTAAATTTACCAGAAGGCTGGTATATAGCAAGAGCTTACGTTTTTTTATCTTTTCTTCTTGAAAGAGTAATCTGGCGATACCATAATCAAGCAAGGAACTAAAGAGTATGAGTGAGAGGAAACGCCAATCCCACATGCCATAAAAAAAATAACTAGCAACCAGCAAAAGACCGTTTTGCAATTTTAGGTTGCGATGAGTTACGAACCAATAGAGTACAAACACAATTGGCAAGAATATCGCGAATTCGAGAGAATTGAAAAGCATACGAGTTTAGTTGAAACAATGCGTTTGCATAAATTAATTTACGGTCGTAAATCTACAAAAAAAAGCACAAAAGTCTGTTTGTTTGCATTGATTGACAAATATGCAAGAAAGCCTCACCCAAAAACACGATCCACTTCTACAGAAAACCCTTCAATGGCAACAGAATGAAGCACTTCTCCCCGTTGTGCTGTTTGCGTAAGAACCATTTTACTGTCCATATTCTGATAAACCTCCACCGTCTCCGTTGTGGGAACTACAATCCAATATTCCAACACATCACTCTCCTCATAGATTTGCATTTTCCGTACTCTGTCATCGAATTCATACAACAACAAAATCTCCACAATAAAATCGGGAGCACCAACTACACGTAAGGCATCATTTTTTGCAATGTCTTTTCGTTGGTTAGAAATAAATAATATGTCAGGTTGGGCAATCGTATTTTCATTAAATTCTACATCGAGCACATAAAAGACCTCCCCCAATTTATGCGCAACCACATACCCATAGAGTTCTCTAACAATGTTCCCAGAAATACGTTGGTGGCGAATATTAGGCGTGGGCATAAAGCAAAGTTTCCCCTGAAGGAGTTGAAAAGGCGCACTTTCGGGTAGAAGTTCATAGTGCGCAATAGTATAGTCACTATCTGGCGATATGGTGCTAATCACAAAACGATCCCAAGGCTCATAAAAACAAATTAGCTGGCTTTGCGGTACGGTATAGAATCCATTTGCACCTATCAAATCAATAGGGTTGAGCGGTCGGAATAGTTCGAAAGCAAGATCATTTTTCATAAATGGATCATATTTTGAAACAAAAGTAGTAATTCCATGATTGAATGCCAACACTCCAAGTCCGACAACGCAGCAAAAGCACTCCCAAACCGCCCTGATTCTGTGCAGTTTATACATCAATATGAATCAACAAAACAATCGGTTGTACAATTCACGCAAACGGAACTGCATTTCACCCAGCCAATCCGACGGTTCACCTTTATTTGATACCCAATCCCTTCGTTTCGTCGTATGTTTGTAATGTGAAACAGCAATGATGCTGACACAGAAAAAACAAAGAGTCGGAAATTTCTTGCATTTGCAGACAACGGTTCAGCAGCAGAACTTTCAAAAAAAACGATTCGAGAGATGTTTCGCAGATCAGACTGCCGCTTTAGGCAACAAACTGAAACTGCTCCGAAGGTTGAAAAACCTTCACCAAATTTGACAGTGTTTTACACAATATAGTGCCCACGGCACACAAAACTTTTAGGTTAGTAGATAGTGAATACTGATTGTTTAGGGTTAGGCTCAAGCGTGAGCCTTTTTTTTTGCCCAAAATTCCCGTAGAAACCCACCAGAAAGCCATCCACGG
>JBDKHP010000291.1:0-7619 GCA_039797645.1 Bacteroidota bacterium | reverse complement strand
CTCAAATTATTTACGGGAGCAAACGCTTGGGTACATACATCCCAAGTACCGACGTCTTGCAGAGCAAAATCGGCAAGCCCGAACACTGGCTAACCACCGTAGGCGACCGTAACTACGAACTTACCGAACACCGTGGCAACGTATTGGCGGTAGTTTCGGATCTTAAATTGAGCACGGGTTTTGCAAAGGTTAAAGAAGCCCACGATTATTACCCTTTTGGTATGGAAATGGCTGGGCGAGTATTTAAAGGCGACTACAAGTTCGGCTTCCAAGGCCAGTTAGAAGAAGACGACATTTGGGGCGAAGGCGCAGCCAGCTTCTTCAAATACCGCCTTTCGGATAATAGAATTGGGAGGTTTTTTGCGATTGATCCGCTGGCTACAAGTAACGGTTAGAATAACGGTATAAACCGAGAGTTGGTGTTGTTGAAGTTGGGGTTTTAGGCAAGCCGTAGGCTTGGCGTGCGTTAACGTTACATGGCCATCGGCCAACTGAAAGTGTTGGCCCGTGTGTACCTACGGCGTTGTAGATGGTGCTGCCGATGGGTCTAGCCCCGATAGTAGCGGTAGCCCACAGCGGGGTGATGCGGTGGCAGCAAACCATTTTCGATTTGTTCGTACAAATGCATTAAATTTGTCGGGATATTCACTTTTTAAACCACACATATTGCTTAAAATCCTTGATGCTATTCAGTTCCAGAAAGTGTTTACGGAGGGCGGACGTACCAAACCTTGGTTAATTCAGGTCGCAGTAAATGGCGAACGCAGACCTTATGTGGCCAAAATCTTCACCACAGACGAAGTGGATGACGAAAATACTGTCGCACGAGAAGTGTTCGGTAGTGTGTTGGCCGGGCAGTTCGATCTTTCGACACCTGATATCGCCTTGGTTCGGTTTACCAAAAGCTTCGTGAATACACTTCCGAATGAAATCCGACAACAGCTTCTACAGAAAGATGATCGTTTGAAATTCGGCTCTGCGTATTTGCCAAATACCCAACTTTTTGTGTCCTCTAAAAAGATTCATATTGCTGATTTAAAATATAATACAGCATCAATTTACGCCTTTGATACGATTATTAATAATAAAGACAGGGGGCTATATAAACCAAATATATTGGTTTCGAACGCTTCTGATGATTATTATTTAATCGATCACGAACGGGCATTTAAACATATCACAAAACTCAACAAAGAGGTTCAGATAGAGGAATTTTCTGAGGTTTTTAGGGAACACTTGTTTTACCAAGACTTAAAATCCAGAAAAGACAAAAGAGACTTATTCTCAAATTTTCATGCAAGTTTGAAATGCTTCAACACGAATATCCTTGACAAGTATCAGGATGTCTTGTCGGTAAACGACCTTGGTCATTCCAATTTTGATGAAATAAAATCGTATCTTGTCACCCTCAAGAAAAAATACATTTGGGTAGAGAAAATGTTGTACAATACACTTTCAGAATGAACTCAGACTACTTTACATATTCGATTTTACGGTTTCGGCCTTCGCAAATTACCAACGAATGCGTGAATGTAGGCGTGTTGCTGTTTTTTCCAGAATACAATGCTTTCGAATTTGTGTACCCAAGTCATTTACAGCGCTTAAAAGCCCTTTTTCCAGAGCTTGATACGCGTAGTATTCAGGCATATTTGAAGCAAATTATGCACAACGCAAGTGTTGCGCCGAAACTTCCGCACGCAACACTTTCAGAAATTATCGACCAACATATTCTAAAGGCCGACGATTCGTCGTTGCAATTCTCTGAGCTTGCTACTTGCTTGAGCTATACGCAAGATACCGAAAAAATAGTCAAGGATTTTTACGCGGAATACTTGAGTGCGTATGACCCACAAGGCAATACCACAAAGCGATTTGATGATGCATTCTTAAAACACACATTTTACAAACGCATAAAAGAACGGGCTGACTTATTCGTGAAATTTGAGCGAAACTATACGATTGAAACGAGCACCATTCCAATTTCCTTTGATTTTGCTTGGCAAAACGGCTCTTTGAACCTCATAAAATCGGCTAGTTTTGACCTAAAAGAAGCGGGTAGCATTCAAGATAAAGCAATTGGTATATACGGAAGCTTGAATCTTTTGCGCGAAACGCCAATTGCCCATAAGCTACATTTCGATTTATTAATTGCAGAACCTACCCAAAAAGGTTTGTCGAGTTCTTTCGATAATGGACTAAAAACCATTGAAAAGGCGGATGTTTCGCTCAATTTTGTGTATAAAGACAAAATAATTGAGTATGCCGATCACGCACTTGCATATCTGGACAAAGACTGATTTTCTGCCTTGAAGGTTTTCAGCATCAGTTGCCAAGCCGTAGGCTTGGTGTACGATAACGCCACATGGCCGTAGGCCAACTGAAAGTGTTGGCCCGCGTGTACCTACGGCGTTACAAATGGTGCTGCCGAGGGGTCTAGCCCGGATAGTAGCGGTAGCCCACAGCGGGGTGATGCGGTGGCAGCTAGCTGATGCTTTTCGACTGAAATACAAAGGTTTCCAGTTGGTTTCGTTTCCGAACGCGAGGACTACAAGCGGATAGCCGGTAGCCGCCGTATATAAGTAATGTTTCGCTCCCGCTCCAAATCCTTTTTTTTATTTTTTGCTCGCTAGGTTTTTTGTTTTGGTTGGGGATGCAAATTATCGGAAGTCGTTGCTTGGATGGGGCGATGCTGCTGCTCGTTTCTTCAAATACCGTATTTCGGATAATAGGATTGGGAGGTTTTTTGCGATAGAGCGGCTGGCTGCCAAATACCCGCACAACTCTACTTATGCTTTTTCGGAGAATCGGGTGATTGATGGGGTGGTGGATTAGAAAAACTAAACCTTCATATTTAATGGGGATAGTTCGAGGAGGTTGACGCTCATCCGACAAAAGATTAGGAGGTAGATTTAGCTGTAATGAATCACGTATCTTTAGATTTTGTGATCAGATCTTCCAATCCAATCACTTCAATCTCTGTCACGCGATGTAATGCCAGATCATTTGTAACCAATGTAACACCGTATTCCCAAGCAGTTGCAACAATAATCGAATCGGGTATTCTAAAGTGGTATTTTCGTCGAATTTCAATTGTCTTTTGTCTAATTTCTGGCGACATAGGTATAACCCGAACCAAACCTAAAAATTTAATAATCACCTGTTCTTCGGCGATACTAATTTTGGGATAGGACAAAAGTTCAATCTCCGATATTTCTGATACCGCCACCAGTTTTCCGGAAAGACTCTGAACTACTTCGTTAGATCCAAGAAGATACAACACAATATTGGTATCCAATAGCACTTTGTTACCACTCATCCCTGATCTGTTTTTGAAACGATAAAGGATCAATTGAGAGCGTAATTGCGTTCTCGAAGCAACTCAAATCGGTAGCTAATAGAGGAAACCAGTCTTGAGTTTCTTCTTCTATTATGGTAATCAGCACTTTTGCTTTCCGGATACGCTTAGGAATATCCGTCTGTATTATTCGGCCATCCTCGTATGTAGCATTATATGTGTGCAGCATAGCTATTCTTTTTCTCAAAGATACGGAAAACTTCAAATAGACCTTGCCAAAGATCTGATTTTTGCTGTGGATAAGTTTAAAAGTAAATTTCAAGGAATTGCTATCTTTACGATGCCGCAGGAAACCTCGTTCGCTGGGCGTGTGGAAAAGGGCGCAGCCAGCTTCTTCAAATACCGCCTTTCGGATAATAGGATTGGGCGGTTTTTTGCGATTGAGCGGCTGGCGGCCAAAAACCCGCACAATTCTACTTATGCTTTTTCGGAGAATGGATTGAATACGGTTAGTTCTGGAATATGTTGAAAGTCAGCTTCGTTGCGTGTAACCAATATAAGTTTGTGTAGTAGCGCTGTGGCTGCAATAATTGCATCGGCTATTGGCATCTTTTTTTCTTGCTTTAGACGAATTGTAATTCGTTCAATCTCCTCATCTACATAGAAAACGGTTGCCTTTGATAGAAATTCGGCAATTTGTGTGCGTTGATTCTCATCAATACGATGCCAACCTAAAAGTTCGATTTTGGTAATACTCGAAATATGAAATGAATGGGTGAAGATATTATTTACATGTATCAACTGCTCTTGTGGAATAGCATCTTTAAGATAATAAATTATGATATTCGTATCTACCAAGTAGTTCTGTTCCATTCGTCTCTTAAGTTTTTAAGTTCGTTGTCAATATCGCCGCCTAAATCTTTCAATATGCCCCGATACTGGTTAGGGTCGAAAGGCAAAGTGGGGGAACAAATCTGTTTTTTTACTTCTTCTGGCATATATTCTTGCAACTGTTGCCATAATACGTAAGGTACCACTGCATATTCGATATATCCCAAAGGGTTGTATATATAGTTGACCATTTGTTTTGTGTTTCTTAGAACATTATGTGCAAATATCTAAAATAAGTCACGCACTGACAAATACAAATCGATTTAACACTCCTGCCACAGAAGTAAAAGGAATTAATTACCTTTACGATGCCGCCAGAAACCTTCGTATAGGACGTGTAGATAAAGTAGCAGCAAGTTTCTTCAAATACGGCCTTTCGGATAATAGAATTGGGTGGTTTTTTGCGATTGAGCGGCTGGCTACAAGCAACGGTTAGAATAACGGTATAAACCGAGAGTCGGTGTTGTTGAAGTTGGGGTTTTAGGCAAGCCGTAGGCTTGGTGTTCGATAACGCCACATGGCCATCGGCCAACTGAAAGGGCTTGCCCAGCGCACCTACGGCGTTACAAACGGTGCTGCCGATGGGTCTAGCCCGGATAGTAGCGGTAGCCCACAGCGGGGTGATGCGGCGTCAGCAAGCTGATGCTTTTCGACTGAAATACAAAAGTTTCCAGTTGATTTCGTTTCCGAACGCGAGGACTACAAGCGGATAGCCGGTAGCCGCCGTATATAAGTAATGTTTCGCTCCCGCTCCAAATCCTTATTTTTTTCGTTTTGTGGTATTCGGTTTGGATGCTTTCGGGTGGTTGTGGGTAGGTTAAATTGTTTCGGGGTCGATTATTCTGCCGTCTTTCATGCGGATGGTCATGTCGGACATTTCGGCGAGTTCCATGTCGTGGGTTACGATTACGAAGGTTTGGTTGTAGTGGTCGCGTAGGTCGAAAAATAATTGGTGGAGTTCTTTCTTATTGAGGGTGTCGAGGTTGCCCGATGGTTCGTCGGCGAGAATGAGTTCGGGGGAGTTTATTAGGGCGCGGGCTACGGCTACGCGTTGTTGTTCTCCGCCCGATAGTTCGTTGGGTTTGTGGGTTTTGCGGTGTGTGAGTTTTAGGAATGCCAGGAGTTCGTCGGCTTTTTGTTCAACTTGTTTGCTGGGTGTTTTGGCGATGTAGGCGGGGAGGCAGATGTTCTCGAAGGCCGAGAATTCGGGAAGTAAATGGTGGAATTGAAATACAAAGCCAATGCGTTGGTTGCGAAATAGGGCGAGTTGGGCTTCGTTGTATTGGTCTATCTGTTGGTCGTTGAAGACGATGCTTCCGGCATCGGGCTTTAGGAGTGTACCAATTATTTGGAGTAGGGTGGTTTTGCCTGCGCCACTTGCGCCGACAATGGATACGATTTTGGCTTTCGGGATGGTGAGGTTTATGTCTTGAAGTACTGCTAGTTCGCCGTATGTTTTGCTGATATTCTGGAGTGTAATCATGTTGTTGGTGCTTTGGGTGTTGGGTGGAAAGGACAAATAAATCTGACGTTTTGCGCGTCAGATTTATTTGTCTTTCTCGGGTGTTACAAGGGTTTTTTGTCGTTGTTGGTGTTGCGTTCGATTGTTGTGCCAAGGTCTTTTATCTCTTTGGTGGGATCGAAATCGCTGATTTCTTTCTTAATCTCGTTGGTAGCTTTTTTGAATTCGTTGAGCCCTTTGCCCAAGCCTCTGGCAAGTTCGGGGATTTTTTTGGAGCCAAAAAGGAGGAGTACTGCCAGTAGCACTACAAAAATTTCGGAACCACTGATGAAGAGCAAGCTTGTGTGTAGCATGGTTTTGTGTTGTGTAAATTGTTATTGTCCGTTGAAAACGTATTGTATTAGATTGGCGCCCATGCGTAGGGCTTTGAGGCGTGTTTCGGGGCTGTCGTTATGGATTTCGGGGTTTTCCCAGCCGTCGCCGAGGTCGCATTCGTAAGTATAAAGGAGCAGCATTCGTCCTTTTACGAAAATAGCAAATGCTTGGGCGGGTTTTGCATCGTGTTCGTGAATTTTGGGTAGTCCTTTTGGGAAATAGTATTTCTGGTTGAATATGGGGTGTTGTGCGGGGAGTTCTTGTAGTTCGGCGTCGGGGAATATTTTCTTGATTTCGCGGCGGATGAAGGGGTTGAGACCATAGTTGTCGTCGGCATAGAGGAAGCCCCCCGCGAGGAGGTAATTGCGGATGTTTATTACTTCTTGGTTGGAAAATAGGATGTTACCGTGGCCTGTGAGGTGTATAAAGGGGTAGTTGAATATGTCGGGGCTGGAGGGTTCTACGGTCGCATAGTCGGGGTCGATGCTTGCGCCAATTTCTTGGTTGCAGAATTTGGCGAGGTTGGGTAGCGATGTGGGGTTCGCATACCAATCGCCGCCGCCGTTGTATTTGAGTAGGGCTATTTGGCTGGTATAGGTCTGGGCAAAGCTCCAGATTGCGAGGCAAACGAAAAGTATGGTGAGCAGTGTTTTGTGCATGGTGTGGGCTTGGTTGTGGTTTTATTCGTCGCATTCGCCTATGGCGCACGCGTCAACGCCGCGTTGGCTCAGTTCTTCGGTGCCAGCTTTGCAGCTGGTAGTGGGCGGCTTTGCGTTTTTGTTGAAAAATAACTTTATTGAAATTCCGGCCATGGCAATTAAGATGAGCACTGCCGACAGACCAATGAGTTTGAGTATAACCATTTTGCTGTTTTTTGCTTGTTCTGAGGTTTATGCTTCAAAGATTTCCGACCAATGTGCTTTGAGGAAGGGTTTTACTTCCTCAAAGGCATCTTCGAGTAGGAGCATGTGTTTGGCAAACCATTGCATGGCTGTGGGCCAAGTGTTGCGGTCGTATATATCCATTCCGTCTTGGCTGATGTAGATACGACAGCTAGTTTTGCCAACAGCGTCGGTATAGTTGTCTGTCCATGTTACGGGCACTGCAATTGCCTCGTTGAGCAGCGATTTTACTTGTCCGAATCGTTCGTACATTTCCAGTCTCTTTACGGAGTCTTTGTGGTAAATATCTATTGTGACAACCATTTGGTTGTTGGTAGTGTCGAATTTTAGCTCAACGCCTTTGAGTCCGGTTTTGTACAATGTCCATTTGCGTGGGCGTTGTTGCTGTATTCTCAACTTTGTGGCGTATTGCCCAAAGTAGGTCCAGAAATCGACTCTTGTTTGTTTTGCTTCTTCTCGTGAGTGCATGTCTTGTTTTTTGTTGCCTAAAGTTTAGTATTTTAAAACATCTTGTATTTACTGCAAATTTCTCTCCTTGAACGAGAGTGAGGTGTCAAGTACTTAGCCCTTGAGGCCAATGTGGTGGAGGAATGCTTGAATATCTGCTTCGCGCCCTAAGAACGACGATACCGTTTCGGCCTCTGGTACGGAGCTGCCTTTGCTGAGTACTTTTTGCAGATATTCTTGGCCAGTT
>JBDKHP010000290.1:0-3082 GCA_039797645.1 Bacteroidota bacterium | reverse complement strand
TGGCAGCACGAACGGCCACGCCACTCATGCTGTGGGCTACTTGCCGCGATCCGGGCTAGTTCGGTAGGCAGTACCATTTGTTACGCCGTAGTTACGCTGGGCAAACACTTTACCTTGGCCTTTGGCCATGCAACACCACACCCCACAAACCACAAATGGCCGTGCACAATTAGAAGCAATACGCCCCAACTGTCCACGACCATCTCACGTAGAATCAACAACAAACAATTCCCCCAACACGCCTACATAAGAGCCACGTATCAGGGAAATAGACACACTATATATTAGAATAAATTCAACCCGATACGATTAAAGCGAATTCATACAAACTTCAATACTTGTTGTGTTTTTTCACCAAGCCATAGGCATGGCGTGCGTTATCGTCACATGGCCACTGGCCAAAGAAAGTGCCTGCCCAGCAAACCTACGGCCCTACAAATGGCGCAGCCCTCCGTACTAGCCCGAATTGGTTCTCTTATTGTGCATAAGGAGGAGTTCGAGCAAACGGCCCAATGAGGTAACCTCAACGCTTGCTTTGAGATTATAAATGAGATTGTTATTTCACCACCAGTTGAAACGCAATATAGAATTTGCCACATTTGATCTTTCTACCTCTTTTTTGCGTCAGGTTTGAAATGTTTTTTTTACGGCCCGAAGCCACAAAATAGCTAAACGAAAAAAACCGCTCCATCACTTCTGCTTTCTACGGGCATTTGAAGTGGCAAGCTGTTACTGGATTTGGTAAGCAACAAAGGCCAAACATTTTTTCATCCCTAACGCGATTTTTAGGGCTTTGGAGCTAAAAACATTTTAGACCGTCGTGTTTTGCAACATATTGTGGAATTGGTTGTTATATAACAAATCCAGTTTTGTTCAATATAATAGCAGCAAGTAGCCCGCAGCCGTGCAGTCGCGTCATTTCGCCAGTGGTTTGTTTAAAATAGAAGGGCCGCCAAGTGGTAACGTATCCGCGAGGGCTAAAGCAAAGAACTGGTAGCTGCCACACCAAATGTAGTTGGGCAGCAGCTACTAATCCTTATTTTTATATTTTTTCTTTCAGTTGAGTTTTGTAATAAGAGTCAGAATCGAGACTACTCGTTGTTTGCCTTGCTTGCTATTTGAAGATAACTTGGGCAAAATTATAGAGGTTGTTTCGCCATACAGGCCATGTGTGTCCGCCGGGGTATTCGCTGTATTTGTACACGATTTTTAGTTCGTCGAATTTGCCCAGCATTGTCTGACAGTTTTTATAGGCAATGTCTTCTGTACCACCCATATACAAACAGAATTGCGTTAAGTTGCTGTTTATCTTGTCTGTGTTGGCGGCCATGTAGGCGTATTGGCGTTCGGTTAGGTCTTTTTGCATCTGCACGATCCATCCGGAACTGAATACCCCTAGGTAAGCGAAAGATTCAGTGTGCTTTATGCCCGCATACAAAGTCTGGATTCCTCCCATCGAGAGGCCCGCAAGCGAACGGTGTTGTGCATCGGCTTTCACCCGAAACTGGTTTTCGATATAAGGAATTGTTGTTTGGAGTAGCTCGGTTTCGAATAATAGAAGTCCGTCTTCGCCCATGGCACTTTGGGGCATGTTGCCATCTAGCATCACTACAATCATGGGGACTGCTTGTTTTTTGCTGATGAGGTTGTCTAAAATCAGATTAGCCTTACCTTGTGTGGCCCAGCCGCGTTCGTCTTCGCCGCCACCATGCAATAGGTAGAGCACGGGGTATTTTTCGGTGACATTGGTGTCGTAACCAGGAGGTGTGTAGATATATGCCCTGCGCCAAGTGCCGCATACCTTTGAATAGAACTGCTTGATTCGGATATCGCCGTGGGGCACGTCTTTGATTGCATAGTAGTCGTCGCCTTTGAAGGGTACTTCTATGCCGCTGGCCATGCGGCCCATTCCGTAATAGGTTTCGCTAGCGGGATCTGCCACGGCGAGGCCATCAACGAGGATGGAATAGTAATGAAAACCTTCAGTGAGGGAATCGGTTGTGACACTCCAAAATCCTTGGGTATCTTTTACCATGTCGTATTTCTTTCCTAAATCGAGCTGAACTTTCTGTGCACTAGGAGCTTGTATTCTAAATGCTGCACCACCATTTGCTACAATCTGCGGATAGGCAGCGTTTCGGATATTTGATTCTGGCTGCTTCCCGTAATAAGAATAGCGTTCGAGTAGGGCGGCATTGGTGGGTTTGAAAAGTAATTGCGCAAACAAATAAAGATCGTTTTTCCAGACTTTAAAGTCGTGGTAACCTGGCTCTACGTGGTAAATATGCGGGATATTGTTTTTGCTGCAATATTGGTGCGTTCGCTCACTGAACGGAATGAGCCAGTCTCTGTCGCCACATGAAATCCATAAGAGTTTCAGCTTTTCTATTGCAAGGGCAGGGTTTGGAATCAACACTTCGGGAGCTTTGGTGTTGGGTGCTGACGAAAAGCCACCTACCCATGCAAATTTATTTAAATTGCCGAGGCCAAAATTGAGCGATTGCCCTCCGCCCATGGACAAACCGGCAATGGCGCGGTGTTCTGAGTCTTTGAGTACCGGATATTTTTTTTCGATAAACGGGATGAGGTCTTCTAATAGATCTTTCTCGAATATGGCAAAAGCTTCAACTTTTTCTTTTTCCATGATATTGCCTATGGCGCGATCGTCTTTCATAGCCCGTCCATTCGGCAAAACAACAATCATGGGTTCGAGCTTGTTTTGGGCGTATAAATTATCTAAAATTTGCTGCGGGTTGCCTTGGTTGTACCATTCTTTTTCGTCGCCCCCGATCCCATGGAGAAGGTACAACACGGGGTGTTTTTTTTTCTTGTTGAATCCAGGTGGGGTATAAACCAGTGCTCTACGAACCGAACCAACGGTCTTTGACCTGTATGAAATTGTGTCTGTTTTTCCTGACGGAATTTCTTTACGAAGCAAATCGAACCCGAAGGGAGCTTCTTGGATAATCGTTTGTGTGTAACCCTCTGTCCAAAAGGCCAGAAGTAACAGCGCAAGATAAATAGTCTTTTTCACGAATTTAGTTTTTAATTGCGTAGTGATTTTGTTTCGGCCAGATTGACA
>JBDKHP010000289.1:0-4185 GCA_039797645.1 Bacteroidota bacterium | reverse complement strand
AGCCACATCCACGATCATTATACCCCACTTCCTCTATAACAAAACATCGCTAAGTTTCGACCTTATTAGTGTTGCCACCCCCATCATTATCAACGGTAAATACTGCGGCGCAGTGGGAGTCGATTTCAACATCAACCAACTGCAATCCGTAATAAAAGACATCAATATTATCCGCTACGGATATGCGTCCTTGCTCAACGAAGAGTTCAACTACGTGGCCCACAAAAACAAACTAAAAGTGGGGACTTCGCTCGCCGACGAAGAGAACGACGACGACCTTAAAAGCATCAAAGAACAGTTACTCAAAGGCCAAACCGTAAGATTGGAACGCGAAACCCAAATCATGTCGGGCGTTGGTTACCAGATATTCACCCCCCTACCCTTGGCAGGAACCAATCAGACTTGGTATTTTGTGGTGCAAATTCCCCTCGATAAGGTACTGCAACCCGCCTTTGCAATTCGCAATTACACCATCATTGCAAGTGTAGTGGCCTTGCTTATTATCTTACTCCTCCTGAATGTGGTGATAAACTGGGTAATCAATCCCATTGTACAAATGGCCCGCCTGCTGGACCAGCTAGCAAATGGCCAATCAGTAGCCGAGGAGATAAAACTCAGCTACAACGACGAAATAGGGGAAATGAACTACAACTTCCTCAAACTCGTGAAGGCTCTTGAGGAAAAGGACATTGCCGAAAAAGCCCTGATGCGCGCCCGCGATTCGGCAGAAGACTCCCGCCACAAGCTCCAAGTACTCAACCGCGAACTCGAACAACGCGTAGAACAACGCACCGCATCGTTGGCCGAAGAAATAGAAGACCGAAAAGCAGCACAAGAAGCACTCTTGGAAAGTGAAGCATCCTATAAAAACCTGGTACAGAACTCATTCCAAGGGCTGGTAATATTCGACGAAAACGGAATACTATTCACAAACCACCGCCTGAGCGAGATCTTCGGCCGCAGTGCCCAAGAACTCGACGGAATGTCGATCGACAGATTCTACCACCTCCACCACCCCGACGAAGCCTATCTCGTGCGTAGCAAACTCGACCAACTCAAACAAGACCCCAATTTCGTACGCCAATACCTCTACCGAATCCTCAAAAAAAACGGCGATGTACGTTGGGTAGAAGACTATACAAGCTCCATAAACTACCAAGGTAAACCAGCAGTACAAGTCGTACTACTCGACGTAAACGAACGAAAACTCATAGAAAAAGACCTTGCCCACTACCGCAACTTCTTGCGTCGGATAATAGACAACACCCCGAACCTAATCTTCGTAAAAGACCTCGAAGGCAAGTTTGTACAAGCCAACATCACAGCAGCCCAACACTTTGGATTCTCGGTAGAAGCCCTACAAGGTAAAACCGAAGACGAACTTGGCGTACAACTCTTCGGCCAACACACCCACGAGTACGATCAGCTTGTAGCCAAGGAACTCAAAATACAAAAACTCCCCATCACCACAATAACCACCCCCGACGGACACAAACAACACTACGAACTTGTAAAAATACCCCTACTACAAAGCAACGGAATTTGCAACAACATCCTCACCGTAGCCACCGACATCACCCAACGCCTCCACGCCGAAGAACGCGCCAAAAGAGCAGCCACAACCATCCGCACAATGTTCAATAGCATTCACGACGCAATTATACTCCACAACACACAGCACGAAATAATAGACGCCAATGCCAAAATAGAAGAACTATTTGGCCTACGTCGCGACGAAGTACTCGGTATGCACATATTCGCGTTCCTATCCCCCCGAATGAGCCATGCACGGATCGAAAAAACCCTACGAAATCTCGGATTACACGCCTCTCGCGTATTCGAGATACGAGCCAGACACCCCAAAACAAAAGAATTCTTCGACACCGAAGTATATATCAGCAAAATAGAAATCGACGAACAAGCCTATTTCATCACCTCAATACGCAATATCACCGAGCGCAAACAATTCCAAAGCGCACTCGAGCGCAGCAAAAGCCAAGCCCAAGAAGCAATAGTACAAAAAGGAGAAACCCTACTCCACATCAGCACCGAACTACGCAACCCCATACGCAAAAGCCTAGCCCTGCTCGAAGAGGAACCCACAACTCAAAATAACGCACAACTACACAAATACATAAACCAAATAAACACCATCATCACCGACATTCGCAAGATTGCCCATATCGAGCAAAAAGCAAAATACCCAACACCCATGCCCGTAGTGGTAAGCGATTTTTTACAACAAATAAGCAACGGCTACCAACACATAGCCCAAACCCAAAACATCAGCTGGGAAAGCAATACAAACCAGAAACTCCCAACAGCCGTACTCATCGACGAGCAGCTACTCCAAAACCTGCTCGACAGAATCGTTCAACAAATAATCGAAACAGGCACAATCACCAAAATCGAATCCCAAGTACACACCCAAAACATACAAACCAAACCCACTCGAATACACATCCATATCCACATCCGCACCCACCACAAACCCGAAAGCAGCATCCGCCTATCAGACTCCAAACTATTCCTCCATTACTGCCAAACCATAACCAAACTACTCGGTGGCAATTTCACCAGCGAAATAAGTCCCGACAACACCGAAAGCCTCCACATCGAACTCAATTCCATCGTCACAGCACTCGACAACGCCACCCAAGCCCAGCTCGACACCCTCGTGTTTGAACCCGCCACCATACTCATCACCGACGACCACGAGCAAAACCGCCACATACTCTTCGAACTACTCAAAGACAAACGCTTCCGCATCCTCACCGCTGCAAACGGACGCGAAACACTCGAAATCTGCCAAACCTACAGCCCCGACCTCATCCTGCTCGACACCTATATGCCACACATGGACGGATTTCAAACCCAAGACCTCATAAAGAGCAACCCCCAAACCGCCCACATCAAAACCGTCGCCATGACAACCTCCGTATCTGGCTCCGAAATGCTCAAAATCGAAGCCTACCGTTTCGACGCAATCCTCCGAAAACCCATCCACGAAAAAGAACTCAAAGCAATCCTTGCCCGCTTCTTTACCCACACCTAACAAGCAATTCGCAAGCAGAAAGCAAAAAAAATAAAAATAAAGATAAGGAGCTGTAGCCCAACAAAATTTGTAATCGCGGCTACCGGCTCTTAGCAGTAGTCCTCGCAACGGGAACGCCAACACTTGGCCGCCGTAGTTTTTCAATTGTTCGGCAGCACGAACGGCCACGCCGCGCGTGCTGTGGGCTACTTGCCGCGATCCGGGCTAGTTGAGGCGGCAGCACCATCTTAGGCGCCCTAAGTACGCGGGGCAAACCTTGCCAGTTGGCCTACGGCCATGACACAACAAACCCGAAGTTACGCTAACCGATTTACGGCGCATCACTTCGGGCTCGAAAAAAGTCAAAAAACGACAACCAGCCCCCACACTGGGTTGTAGCAGTCGTAAAAAAAATTAGAATTTCAGCTCCACAGCAATTTCAGTAAAACTTGTTGTAGCAATTACGGTATTCTTCACTGTTTTATTATAGTCGTAATCTAACACAATTTTTGTTTTATCGGTAAGGTAATACCCCACACCAAATAGGTAATGGGACCCATCAAACGTAATTGTTGTCGAGTTCCTTTGGAAACTCTCATACCTGCCAAAATTTGTAAACTTTCCGCCCCGCCATTTAATCTCGGCAAACGCCGAATACCCTTCGTTATCAGTGGGCGCACCATCCACCATAAATTTACCTTGATAATCGCCCACACCTTTGTAATATTCGCCCGTAAGGTTTAAGAACGGGCTTTCATACGAAAGCATAAAGTTGGAACTCTGACATTTTGGCGCAGTCGGTATATTTCCTTTCCCAAACGAAAAGTGGTAGGTTAATTGCAAGCCGGTAAGAGCATCGGGTAGAGGCCGGATCGTGAGGCGACCTTCAACCAATTTATTATGGTTATACTCAAACGTATGGTAGCCGCCACCGTTGAATATCCCGATTGCAAAACTACCGAAACGCCCGGGGCTATTGCTGGAACTCCTTTTTTGGGCTTCTTTGTCGAGCGGCTCGCCCAATAGGGTTTCGTACTCTAGCCCAAAATCGGCAGAGGTTGTTACGTCGTAGGCTTCTAAGAACATCTTGCCTTGCACACGGTACGTATTAATTGCCTGCTCGAAATCGATATACGGACGGTGTACCAAAC
>JBDKHP010000288.1:0-13733 GCA_039797645.1 Bacteroidota bacterium | reverse complement strand
ATTCGTACTCTATTTTCAGATAATAATACTCTTACTGTAGAAAAAAGATTCATTTGGGCTATTTGATAATATCGGTGGGCGACTTCCCGAAGTGTTTTTTGAATACGGTGCTGAAATAACTCATGCTTGAGAATCCGCACAATTCGCTCACTTCGGTAACTGTATAAGTTCTTGCATGGAGAAGCTCTAGGGAGTGTTCCAGTCGCACGATTTTTACAAAATCGGAGGGTGAAAGATTCGTTAAAGATTTCATTTTTTTGTACAGCAAAGAGCTACTTACGTTCATAGCCGAGGCAAATTGTTCTTTGTCGAACTCCGCATTGGACATATTCGCTCGAACCACATCGAAGAGTTTTTTCATGAACTTGTCATTGAGGTTGTTGAGTAAAAGCGGTTCGGTGGAGTCGCCTTTTATCATTTTGAGTGCCCTATACCGCACAAGGTCTCTGTTTTTTACAATGGTCTTGATGCGTTGAATGAGCAAACTCATGTCGAACGGTTTGGTAAGGTAGGCATCGGCACCTAGACCCAAGCCGTGTAGTATGTCTGTTTTTTCGGAAAGAGCAGTGAGCAAAATGATGGGAATATGCGCCGTTTCGTCAGACGACTTCATGCTTCGGCATAGTTCAGAACCGTCCATTTCGGGCATCATAATATCAGACACCACCAAGTCTGGCTGGTGCGTCTGAATCAGATCCCAGGCTTGTTTTCCATTTTCGGCCACCATAATTTGGAATTCGCGTTTCAAAGCACTCTCCAGAAAACGCAACAAATCTGTGTTGTCTTCCACAATGAGTACTTGCATTCCGCTGCGCACATTGGTTTTTTTAGCATCAGTCTGAGACTCTGGCCATATCACCATTGGTTGTTCGTTCAATTTGGCTATATTAGTTGGCAGTGTTCGGCCTTTCTGCAAACTGGGCTGATACTCCTGAAACGGGATGGTGATTTCGAAGGTCGATCCCTCATTTTCTACGCTTCTAAACTGAACCTGTCCCTTATGTAAATTCACATAACTCTTCACCAATAGAAGCCCGATACCTGAACCTACCACTTTTGAATTTACGGCATTTTCGCCCCTGTAAAACTCTTTGAACAATTGGCGTTGGGCTTTTTTCGAAATTCCAATACCCAAATCGTGTACACTGAGCTTCCATTGTTTTGGTTCACACGTCAACGATATGGCCACCGTACTACTTTTTGGCGAGTATTTTATGGCGTTAGATAGTAAATTATCCACGATCTTTTCCATTTTCGATTCATCAATCGCCGATAAGTAATGTGGCAAATTCGGCGTAAAGCTTAGCGTGTTGCCACCTATTTTTGCAACTGTCTCAAACATCAGTACTCTATTCGCCACAAACTCTACGATGTCTGTTTGGCTGAAACTCATAGTTTCTTTGTGAATGTCTGCTTTTTGGAAATCCATTAGCTGCGTTACAACGGCAGAAAGTTTTATTGCTTGGTTTTTTGCTAGTTGAAGATAAACCCTGCCAATTTCTGACAATGTAGATTCGTTGTCTAATTCGTATAGCGGTCCTTTTATCAGGGTGAGGGAACTTCGGATATCGTGTGCCATAGTGGTGAAAAATCGAATTTTTTCGTCATTGTGTTTCTGTTTCAGCGTTTTAATATAGTATTTGAGCAAGAGTACCAACAGACTCGACACAAAAAGCACGATAACAGACCAAAACCAAACTGTCCGCCAAAAAGGAGGAACAATTTCAATCTGGATTTCCCGCTGCGATACGATTCGTGTAAGCGACCCATCGTAGAGCCGAACTTTGAATCTGTAACGTCCATTGGGCAAATTGGAGTAGCTCGGCAACCGATTCGACGAAGGAACCGACCAATTCTTGTCAAAACCTTCCATAATCCAAGACAGGTTTCCGCCTGAAGTGTTTTGCAGTGGAATCAATTCGAAGCTCACATTGTTTTGGAAATAATCCAGTGTAAGCATCTTTATACTATCTGTGGGTGTCGCCACTTTCAGCAAATTAGATTCACGAATCGAGCGACCCAAAATCTTAATGTCTTGAATAAAAATTTCCCCACTCGATACCCTTTCCTTTACCGAATCGGGCAGAAACCGTAATGCCCCATTATTCGTACCCCATATAAATTCTCCATTGTCCAGAACGTGGTGAGCACCCATGTTGAAAGAAGCACTAGAAAGCGCAACCAATGATGGAAAGTTCAAACATCGCTTGTCTTGCATACTAAACCGACATAAACCATTCTCAGTTCCCAGCCACAAATAATTGCCAACCTGCTCAATACTGTTCACATAGTTCGATGCCAAACCATTCTGTTGGGTATATTTATACTTCTCTTTGGTTTTGAAATTATAGTGTATTAACCCCTCGCCACCAGTACAAACCCACACCCAATCGCCCATAATTAACATATCGCTCACCGAAAAGTCAAGCAGTAGTTTGGAAATTTGACCCGTCTTTTTATGAAGTACCGCTAGGCCATAACTACAACCCAGCAACATCTCTTCCGAATTCAGGTCAGATATTGCCATAACAGGCTCCTTGGCATAGGTAACAAACTGATTATCTTTAATTTTGCAACAAATAATTTCACCATTCGAGCCCCCAATCCAGATATTGCCCTCCAGATCTTTATGAATCGTAAACACAAAATCGCTCACCCGAGGCGTGCCACTTTCGTGTCGGTAATGCCCCAACACACGCCCAGTTTTCGAATCGAGCAAATATACCCCGTTCGAGTAACTGCCAGCCCAAATCCTACCTAAATCGTCCTCGCATAACGACAAAAATACAGCCGTCTGAGATCGTGAATTATTGAAAAAATGACGCCACTGATTTGTTTCTGGTGTCCAACAGCTTATTCCATTATTCGTAGCAAACCACAATTTGCCCTGTTTGTCTTCTATTATAGCATTTACATTATTGTTAACCAGTGAGTTATTGTTGTTTGTCAGATGCCGAATTTCACTAATTTGCGCAGGCGCAGTATCAAAAAACGACAAACCGCCACCCACAGTACTCACCCATACACGCCCATTCGGCGCACAACAAATACCATACACCCCATTCCCCCTCAAAGAACTTGGGTCGTCAATGTCCTCCTTAAAAACATCGAGAATTTCGGTTGCATCTGAGTTCAAATGCCACACTCCTTGCCCATCTACGCCAACCAGCCAATCTGCATCAAGATATTGGGCAATGGCAAGAATCGGTTGCTTCGGAAAACGCCCCTCAAGAACACGCCTCAAACGCTTGGTTTCAATTTCGTACAAAAACAAGCCATCCGAAAGCGTCCCTATCCAAACCAGCCCTTGTTTTTGGTCTGAATATATACACGAAACAACCAAACGGTTCGGCTCATTAAACGGAGTTAAACACCTCAAATCGCCACGAACCATATCTAAGAGCCACAAACCATCACTACGACCCAAAATAAGTCGATCTTTTCCAAATCTAGCAACAGATTGGTTTTCAGATGCTTGTTTGATTTTTGTTTCGATTTTACCTTTCCAAAAACGATACACCGCAGCCGGAGTAACCAACCAAAACGAGCCATCCAGTTCGGCAAACACCCCCGTTAAGCTCAAATACTGCGTACGAAGCGCCTTTCCCAGATCTAGCAACAACTCAAATCTATCAGCAACAGCATTATAAACAAATACTTGTCCGTTATTTGTATAAGCCACAAGCTTTGCATTCTCGAATATAATCTTAACAACAATCACATTATTATTCGCCAGAGGCAACTGATAAATCCTGAAATCATCATCTGTAACCCGAAGGATACCCAAACGCGATGAACTCCAAACAAAACCCCGATTATCTGTACAAACTGCGTTCAACCCCCTGAGCGAAATACCATACAGTTCGTTTACACTGTAAAACTTCTGTTGCGCATTTACAGGCACACACCATATAAATCCGAGCAAAACGTACAAGCAATAAGCAAATAATCTCGCCATATATCCAATCTTCAAAATTCATCCGACAAAAAAATACCCGCTAAAGATACGACTTTAGCCAACTATTGCCGAACATAAAGTCAACTGCAAACAAAAAAACCATCCGCATACTAAACCGAAGCGAATCAGCATGAAAAAACAAAAAATAAGATTCTGGACTCGAAACACAGTGTTGTTTTTGTAGAGCTCTGTTGGGGGCTTGGTTTCGGCTGCAACTGAGCTTTTGTATCTTTGTGGCGCAAATCAGCAAAACAAACTTATATCGAATGAATACAACTGTTGCAATTTTAGCTGGCGGTGGGCCTGCGCCGGGTATCGACACCGTAATTAGTAGTGTGGCCAAAGTATTTTTGGGCAAGGGTTTTCGTGTGATTGGGATTCACCAAGGCTACAAAGGGCTGTTCTCGGATCGGATGGAATTTGTGGAAATGAATTTCCGGCTGGCCGATCGCTGGTTTACCCAGGGTGGTTCGTCGTTGGAAATGAGTCGATATAAACCGAAGGATTCTGACTTTAGCGAGGAAGCTTTTGTGCGGCAAAATATTAAACTCTTGGTGACGATTGGGGGCGACGATACGGCTTCCACGGCCAATAGAATTGCTAAATTTTTGCAACAAAAGAATATCCAGATACAGAATATCCATGTACCCAAAACGATAGATAACGACTTGCCACTGCCAGAGGGTGTTCCTACATTTGGGTACAATAGTGCCAAAAACGAAGGGGTTCGTATTGCCAAAACCTTGTACGAAGATGCTCGGACTCGGGGCAATTGGTTTGTAACGGTGGCGATGGGGCGGTCGGCAGGGCATTTAGCTTTCGAGATTGCGGCGGCGGCGCATTACCCTATGATTATCGTTCCGGAAATGTTCGACAAAACACCGATTACTGCGCAAGCTATTGCGCGGCTGGCAGTTTCGTCGGTTCTAAAGCGCAAGATTATGGGCCTCAACTATGGGGTAATTATGATTAGCGAGGGGGTTTTCCACTTTATGACAGACGAAGAGATTGCCCGCACGGGTGCTAGTTTCAGCTACGATACGCATGGCCACCCCGAATTGTTTAATGTCAGTAAGGCGCATGTTTTTTCGGGTCACATTCAGCGATCTTTGGCCGAAATTGGCCTAGGGGTGAATACGCGCCCTGTAGAAATGGGCTTCGAGCTGCGTTGCGTGCAACCTATTGCCTCCGATTTGCATCTGTGTACGCTACTCGGACTCGGTGTGTATGAGCTATTTAAGGCCAATTGTACGGGCTGTATGGTGATGGTGGATGCTACGGGGCAAATTTCACCGATCTACCTGAAGGAGGTCGAAGACGAAAACGGTAAAATTCGGCCACGTTTGCTCAATTTATACGCGCAGGGAGTACAGGCGGTTATTAACCACAATATGCACTACATTACGTCTGACGATTACGATGCTGTGGCTCAATATGTTAGTAAGCCTGCGGATTATGATTTTCGGCGGATTCTAAATTGGGAGTAGCCCAAAATAATTTAGAGCTATACCGTTCTCAGGAAGTGTGGGACACAGAATATTTGTAATTTTGTGGCCACGCTATACGTATAATTTGGTGCGTTTTGGCCGATACTTGTGATTGTTTAACCCGCAATAAAGCGTAGTCATGAAAAAATGGATTCTTATTCTGCTGCTTTCTCAGATCTCGACCGTGGGGTTTTCGCAGGAGGTGATGCGCGCTGACACTTCGCTCGTTACGGGGTATATGGTGCCGATGATTCTTATAGATGGCCAGTGGGTGTTGCACGTGCGTCTTGGGCAGATTACAATTTTGCCCCCTGTGGTGTTTCGCAACGCTGCACAACAAAAAAGATACAGCAAAATGGAGTACAATATCCGCAAAGTGTATCCCTACGCTGTTACAATTCAGGGTGTATTCGAGAGCGTAAACCGCAGCCTCGATACGATTAAGGGCAAGAGGGCACAGAAAAATTTTGTTGATAAACAAGAGGCAATGCTCAAAGCTCAATTCGAGGGTAAGTTGCGTAAACTCACATTCACCCAAGGCCGTTTGCTGCTCAAACTCGTGGACAGGCAAACCGGACACACTACCTACGAAGTAGTAAAGCAACTTAAGGGTGGCTTTTCGGCTTTCTTTTGGCAGAGTGTGGCGCGTATTTTTGGCGCCAATCTGAAATCTGAATACGACGTGAAAGGCGACGACTGGATGATTGAAGACATTATTTCGCGCCTCGAAAACGGACAGATTTAGACAACACGGACAAAGTAACATTTTTGTTGGTCCTTAAAATCAATACTTTACAACTACATCGGTGTCAATTCTATTTATTCCACCGAGTTGATGTATATTGCAATTCAAACACAATTTTTTTGAACCATACCAACTATAAATAATGGCATTAATAAAATCAATTTCAGGAATCCGAGGTACTATTGGCGGAAAAGTCGGAACAAACCTCACACCGCTCGACTTGGTGAAGTTTACCGCAGCCTTTGCCACTTGGGTGAAGCAGAACACCAGTAAAGAGCAAGTAAAGATCATTATCGGTAGGGATGCACGAATTTCGGGCGCAATTCTCAAGCGCCTCCTTATTGGAACACTCCAATCTATGGGTGCCGAAATTATCGACATCGATTTGGCCACGACCCCAACCGTAGAACTTGCTGTAATAAACGAAGCTGCCGACGGGGGGATTATTCTCACCGCCAGCCACAACCCCAAACAATGGAATGCACTGAAATTACTGAACAATTTGGGCGAATTCCTCGACGAAGCAGAAGGGCTAAAAGTACTGGAAATTGCAGACAATGAAGATTTTATATTTTCAGACATCGACAATTTGGGATCCCTACGTGGGCTGTTGAAATACGAAGACATACATATCCAACAAATTCTGGATCTCGAAATGGTAGATCTACAAGCCATTCGCGACGCCAAATTTCGGGTCGTAGTAGATGCCGTAAACTCCGTAGGTGGCATCGCAGTACCCAAATTGCTCTACGATTTGGGCGTAGAAACCATTAAACTACATTGCGAACCCAACGGCCACTTTCCGCACAACCCCGAACCGCTACCCGAACATCTCACCGAAATATCGGCATTGGTGGTAAAAGAAGCGGCACATTTGGGCATCGTTGTCGATCCCGACGTAGATCGTCTGGCATTTGTGTGCGAAGACGGCAGCATGTTTGGCGAAGAATACACCCTGGTGGCTGTGGCCGATTACATCTTGGCCGACACGAAAGGCGACACCGTATCCAACCTATCGTCCAGCAGGGCACTCCGCGATATTACCGAAAAACACGGCGGCAAATACATCGCATCGGCAGTAGGCGAGGTAAACGTCGTAGCAGCCATGAAAGCAGCAAAAGCCGTAATTGGTGGCGAAGGAAACGGCGGTATCATTTACCCAAAACTGCACCATGGCCGCGATGCCTTGGTGGGCATTGCCCTGTTTCTGTCGCATTTAGCCCAACAGAAATGCAGCATCCGAACCCTAAAAGACAGATTGCCCGTCTATTTCATGTCGAAGAAAAAGATAGAACTCACCCCTGAAATCAACCCCGACGACATACTTGCCCAACTGGTAAGCCGCCACAAAAACGCCCAAATAACCACAATCGACGGACTAAAAATCGACTTCGAAACATCGTGGGTTCATTTGCGCAAATCCAACACCGAAGCCATTATCCGCATCTACACCGAAGCGCCATCTCAAACCCAAGCCGACAATCTGGCCGACGACTTCATCGCGCAGATACGCGCACTGGCGTAGATTACAACAAAATCAGCACGGTTTACCCCAACAGCCCAACGTTTGCAGGTTCAATTCTGCAGACGCTGGGCTTTTTTTTATTGAATTAAAAATCAAGACCTTACACACAAAACTACCCTGCCGGAAAATCGACCCAAAACCTCGGGGCACACACCCAACACCGCATCAGTCCGTAAGAAAACCAGCAGACGACAAAAAATAAGGATAAGGAGCTGTAGCCCAACAATATTTGTAATCGCGGCTGCCGGCTCTTGGCTGTAGTCCTCGCAACGGGTACGGCATCAGTTGGCCACCCACGTATTTCAATTTCACGACAGCACAAATGGCCACTGCCGCTCATGCTGTGGGCTACTTGCCGCGATCCGGGCTAGTTCGGTCGGCAGCACCATTTGTAATGCCGTAGGCACACAGGGCAAGCACTTTCAGTTGGCCTATGGCCATGCCGCCAAAACCACCAAATCAATCCTAGCCCGCCGCCCGAACGTTTTGCCGATACGCCGTAGCTTGCCGCACAGTTATCGGCACAGACTGAAAATACTGACATGAAAAATACCTGTAAAAATCCGCAGGCCTAGTTTGTGATGCCATACGTATGCACCGAAGTTTGCGCCGCTGGCAAATAATTGATACCAAACCAGCCAAAAAGCAAGAGCAGAAATGCCACAGAAAGCAACCACATGGGGCGCAACTGTTCCGTAGGCATCAGCAGGCGTAGGTGAATAAATGCCAGATAGGCAAGCCAAGTAATAAATGCCCAAGTTTCTTTGGGATCCCATGTCCAGTAATGACCCCAAGCTTCTTTGGCCCACAAAGCCCCAAAAAGCAAACCGGCACTCAGGAATGCAAAACCGATATAGACAATGTTGTCGGCCAAGGCAAGTGTGTTTGCTTGCATCTTATCTCTATAGTAATCCGTAAGACCCTTCATGGCCACAATAGCCGATGCAGCCAGCATGGCATACGCAAAAATATAAACCAACACATGGGGCACAAACCAAGGACTCCGCAAGGCAGGCATCAGCGTTTTGTTGTAGGCTTCGGGGTGTGTAAGGTTCACAATCAGAAACAATATGGCCATAGACAACCCATAGACCAGCAACCAACTAAAACGCCAACGTTTGTAGGTAAGTAGCGCAATAATAGGTAGAAAAAGTGTATAAAGCAGGCGGGTTTCGCCCAGCGTTCGCATTGGTGGGCGTTGCAATATGAGCCACAAATTGGCTACAAAAGCCAGCATCACTCCCACGCCAACCACTGCACTCACAAGGGCGTACCTTGTGCGCCTATGCTGATTATTTTGCAATAGGAGTAGAATTGCTGTTATCCAAAAAATAATGGCGATTGAGGCATATATGGGGAAATTTATCCAAACCATTGGGCTGTGTTTAAGTGTGTTAATTCTTGTATCGCGGCAATAATGGGTTTTGGCTCTTGTGCAATGTGTGCTGTTTTTATTGGCCTCGATTGTACGAATGGGTTTATTGAGTATGCTTGTTTGCCACATGGCCATCGGCCAACTGAAAGTTTCAGCCCAACCAACCTACGGCGTTTTTAGACAGCGCGGCGTACCAACTAGCCCGGATCGCAGCAAGTAGCCCGCAGCCGAGCAGTAGTGGCCTTGCGTACAGCTGTCAGTTTGAAATACAAGTGCCGCCAAGTGACACCGTACCCGCGAGGACTACAGCTAAGAGCCGGCAGCCGCCTTAAAAAAATAGTGTTGGGCTACCGCTCCTTATTATTATTTTCATTTTTATTCTCGTATTGGTTTATTATGCGAAAACCGAGGTGTATAGGGGTTTTTGTAAGCTGGAATTTCTGACAAAGTTTCGGTTGTTCGTGGGTATTTGTGCTCAAGATTTACTGGCTGTATTTTCGAGTGAAGGTTTTTCAAAATAAATTAAGGCTTTGTCTATTGTATCGCGGAGACTTAGCCAGAACAGGGGTTTGCGTTCAACGAGGTCTTCGCGTTTTAACCATACTGCTGCTTCGATTCCCTCTTCGGTTTGTGGGGAAAGGGTTCCGAGTTCGGCTGTCATTGCGTACCAGCGCGTGCGTTTGAGGCTAAGATTTCCGGCGGAGGTGTAAATATGCCATGTGCTGCCTAGTTTTCCTAGAATTTTGGGGTCGGCAATGCCTGTTTCTTCTACCACTTCGCGGATGGCTGCCTTGCGGGGTTTTTCGTTTTTTTCGATATGGCCTTTGGGTAAGTCCCAAATGCCATTGCGTACGATACACAAGAATTTCCCGTCGTGGTGTACGATTCCACCGGCTGCGTCCACAACTTTAAATAGTGCTTTGAACGACCGAAATCCTTCTTTCAGATCGGGGACAATGATTTGCATTGTGGGGTGGGTGTCTTGCAGAAAGACTTTGAGCAGCGAGCCTAGTTCTTTGTATTTGGTGATCGAAAAAGTGAGACAATTGGCATCTGGTATTTCTGCTATTTGTGTAGAAATGAGAATTTGTCGGTCGTTTACAAATATTTTTTTTGTCATGTGTGTGTCGTGCTTTGGGTCTGAAACCTTTTTAGTGTGTTTGGTCGGTGTTCTATGTGCGTTTTGGAGGACTGATGGGTTTTTGAAAAGATGTGCTTTTTCATGGATGCCTTCATTCTCTTTCGTTCTCTTGGGCTTCTTGTTCTTGTTCGTGGTCGTAAGAGTCAATCACAAAATCGACATCAAAATCTTCGTCTTCAATGTTAAGCCCACGTCGTCTGTAAATATAAGCTGGTTCGTAATCGTTGCGTAAGTGGGCGCTTGTGTCTGGAGACACTAAGGTTTCTACCACCGACGATTGCCCGTCTTCGGTTGGGCGCACGACTTCCATTTTCATTTCGGGGTATTTTTTCTCGCGGAGTTTTCGGCGGAGGGTTTTAAGTGCGACATCGGTATATTGGCCAATTATGCGTTGTGGGTTTAGGCTGGTACGGTTCAACTCTACCTCTATGGCATCGCCAGATAGGGTTTGTAATTTAAGTACCTGTACTTGAGCAACTTTTCCGCCAGAAATCAGTTCTCTGTCTCTGGGCGAGCTTGCAGTTCGTACGGCAATAATGTCGTTGTAGAAGTATTCGCAGGTGTGTTCGTCGGAAACAGAATTGGTGAGCCAATTGAAGGTGCAGTCGTAGATACTGATATACTTTTCGGCCAGTACCATAACTGTAACTTCCCACATTGTGTAGCGGTAGATGCCGTCCGTGCCGCGTTCGCGCTTGATGGACGAATCGGAGATGCCGGGTTTTTTCCAGAATACTGGGCCTGGAATCATAAGGATCTGTTCTTCTGTAATATTGCCTTCTACTTCTAATTTGAGTATGGCTTTTTTCTTTACTGTATTCTCGAGGTCGTAGAAGAATGTTTCGTCGATGTCAGCATCTAAGGGTTTGGGCTTGTGTGCCTGTTTACGGGCCAAATACTCGAAAAGAGGGTAGATGGGTAGTAAGATTGCAATCAGATAGAGAATTACCCCTATGAGCATAAGGTGGTTAAAGTAGAATGTAGCGATCAGGGCAAAAAATAACAATACCCCCGAGGTGCGAATCAGGGGGTCTTCTTTCCATTCCCATTCTACAAAGGGTTTGTAATTGTAGTACGGCGAAATTAACGACCTATTCGGCATAGTTGTGAGCTTTAGATATTAGCGATTCAAAGTTAAAATAAAAATATTGCCCTGCGTAAACTTTGCTGCGGTCTTACCTGTTTTTTCTGGTATCTACTGCTTTGGGAATTATGGATCTTGGCTACTCAGACGCCACCTACACCTTGTTTATTCGTACTTTTTCAGATCCAATGGCAAAATCAATGTGTTTTTGTTTGGGGAAATAGGCCGCATTTAAAATAGAGATTGTTACTATTCCGACACACTGTTTCAACCATTTTGGGGCTTTTATACTTCATTGATCAAAATAACTGGCTGGAATTAAATTTATTGATATGATTTGGAATTTTGCTTGTGCTTTTGTAGTCTTTTTTTTTAGACTGGAGTAATACTGAGTTTTCTTAAATTGACTTATTGAAATCTGAGTCTGTTTTTTATTTTTGTTTCAACAAAGCCATAAATACAAGTTTTGTGACACAATTGAGCCACCCCCCCGTTAAAAAAATATTATGCCAGACTACCAAACAATTCCTAATGATTTGAATATACTTGTGATTGACGACGACCCAGTAAGTGCCAAGTCGTTATTAAAAAGCGCACGTATAAGATATGTAAAAACCATTGCAGCTGCGAATACCATCGCAGATGGCAAGGAAATACTAGCCCGACAACAGATTGATGTCATCCTAACGGATCTGATTATGAATAACCAAAATGAAGGTTTGGAATTCTGCAGATGGGCAAAAGAAAAGTACCCTGCAACAAAAATAATTGTGGTATCTGTTACGGAGGATATCGACATTATAGCAATATTAAAAAAATTAAACATTGAAGGGTTGTTGGCAAAAAAGGATGTAGCAGAAGTTAACAAACTCGTGGCAACTGCCATAAAAGCAGTGGCCAAAGGCGATTATTTCTACTCCCCTTTAATGCAACGAATTATTGATAATCTTGGGTATTATGCAATTCAGAACCAGCCAGATCTTGGCTTAAGCAGGGAAGAGAAGAGTATAATCTATTGGGTACATCAGGGTTTGACGAGTGCCGTGATTTCTGATACTTATAGTTTTGCAAGTGCTAGGAATGTTGACAATATTGTAGGAAGAATAATGGTTCGCTTGCAGGTAAATAAGCGGTCGCTTTTATTTGCCGAGGCTGTAAGGTTGGGTCTTATGGCCAGCGATTATAAGCCAAAGGTTTAACTTGAGACAACTTCCTGTTTGTATTTCCGACCAATTGTCTTGGGAATAGGACGATTTTTGTTGCTACGCTGTATTTAATTTTTTAATGAATAATTGAATTAGGTATTTCGTAGGCGGTTGTATGTGGCGTATTCAATATTTAGAGAGATGAAAAAAACGGGATTGCTGGTGATGTGGATATGCTTGTGGTTTGCATCCGAGGCACAAAACTCCTTTATTCGTTACGGGATTAACGAAGGTTTGTCGCAGTTGCAGGTAATGCAGCTAACGCAAGACAATAAAGGATACATCTGGGCTTGCACAAAGGGCGGTATTTCGCAGTTTGATGGCATTCGTTTCACGAACTACATCATTGGCAAGGAATTACTGGAAACACCGAAAACAAGACTGGTGTTCGATTCGTTGGGGAATGCTTGGTTCACTACAAAGCACACAATTTGCTTTTTCGATCGTAAAAACCGAAAATTCCACCATACTGTTATAACCAATCATATTTGGAGCGACGATATTGTGCTAGAAATACTTGACGAGAAAATTAGATGTAGGATTACGAAAGAACACGTTGCTTCTGTTTGGTTATTTTATCCCAAAACACTTACACTGAGTTTCGTCCGACAGGAAAAGCTCACACCCTATCTGTTTGCGTATAATATTTTCCCAACGTATGTAGATTGTGATGACCCCTCAAAGCTTGCTAACGATGGAAGTTCGCTTCGATTTTTTGCAAGAGAATTGCGTACTGTGATGAGTAACGACACGCTTGTGTATTATTTGGCACATAAGAATTTTGCAAAAAACACCTATCTAATTCGCCAAAAAGCTGGCAAAACTGAACTTGTGGGTAAGTATCCCGGAAATGTTGCGATTTATGAGATGAACACCAAGAATAAGTTTGTGTACTATTCAGACGGAAAACTCTATCAACATCGCATAGGCCAACAACAACATTGCCTGGGCAATGTAGAGTTGGTAAACGATATTTTGTTCGATACTGAGGATAATCTATGGTTGGCTACAGAATACGGATTGCAAAAATACGCACCGTTTAAGACTTTTACGAAACTGGATAATCTACCCGATATGATATGGGCTACCGTTGAAGATAAAAACCACCGTGTGTGGATATTGTCTTATATATCGTCTCATCTGTATTATATAGACGAGTCCGATTCTTTTCCTACTCGCATTAAAAGGTATCAACACAAATTCAAAAAAGAAG
>JBDKHP010000287.1:0-4502 GCA_039797645.1 Bacteroidota bacterium | reverse complement strand
AAAGCGACCGACTTAAAACTGCATTTCTGCAAAATATGAGTCATGAAATACGCACCCCGATGAATGCAATTATTGGCTTCTCTAATTTGCTACACCGAAATTTTAGTAATATAGAAAAGCTCGAAAAATTTACCGAAATAATCTCGCAAAGAAGTAAGGATTTACTCGATATTATCAACGATATTTTAGATATTGCACGCATAGAATCGGGGCAGGTAAGCTTGAATTACGAAAAAATTAGTATCCTCAAGTTGTTTACGGAAATTAAACTTACGTTTGTACAACAAAAATCGCTTGTAAGGTTCGAATTCGACCAGCTTGGCATCCTTGAAAATACCGATATTGAATTATTGACAGACAAAGGGAAAATAAAACAGATATTTATAAATTTAATAGGTAATGCTTTTAAATTCACCAACGAGGGAAGTATTCGGGTAGGGTATATTCTGGATTGTGCGGATTCTATTAAGTTCTATGTTTCGGATTCGGGCATCGGTATTTCTGCTGAAAAATTTGAGGTGATTTTCGACCGGTTTATGCAATTAGAAACAGGTACAAGTAGGCAGTATGGCGGTACTGGCTTGGGTTTAGCCATCGTAAAAGGATTGTTAGAGATTCTCGGGGGTAAAATCTGGCTCGAATCTGAATTGGGTAAAGGTTCCACATTTTATTTTAGCATACCCTACACAAACATTCGTACACAAAAAAACAAGATGGAAACATCCGTAACAAATCAAGGATTGGACTTTCGTAATCGTACAATTCTTATCGTTGAAGACGATGCGTACAACGCACTTTATTTGGAAGAAATATTGAGCGTAACGGAAGTGAATACTTTACAAACAACGATGGGAACAAAGGCCATTGAACTCTGTAATTCAGTGTCGATAGACCTTGTTCTTATGGATATACGCCTCCCTGATATTACGGGATACGAAGCCACAAAGGAAATAAAAAGCAAGTATCCCAATCTGCCGATAATTGCCCAAACAGCTTATGCTGCATCGGGCGATAGACAAAGAGCTTTCGATGCAGGTTGTAACGACTATGTAAGCAAACCGATGAGCCCCGATGAGCTGCTGTCTGTGCTAACGAAATACCTTATCTAGCCTCCTGAGATCTGGCTATTCTTGGTATATTGCACGAAAAGTTGCTGAATGAAAACCTATATAGCTTTACTCCGTGGCATTAATGTAAGTGGCAAGAATTGTGTCAAGATGGAACAACTTCGCCTCTTGTTTACAAGTTTGGGCTATGTGAATATCCAAACTTATATCCAAAGTGGAAATGTGGTGTTCCAGACAGACGCTGGGGCAGCATACGAAATAGAAGGCCGCATTGAAACTCAGATTTTGGTTGAAATGGGTCTTCAGGTGTCGGTAATGGTACTCAGTGCAAAGCAGTTGGATTTTATTATGCAGCAAAACCCGTTCCTTAGATTGCCGCATATTGATCGAGATAAACTACATGTAACTTTACTTTCGGCTGAACCACTGCCCAATTTCGTGGCCGTAATTGATTCTGTGCCTTACATACCCGACGAGTTTCGGATTGTAGGCCGCGCAATTTATTTATATTGCCCCAACGGTTACGGCAAAACGAAACTCCACAACAACTTCCTAGAACTGAGGTTCAAACTCAAAGCAACTACACGTAATTGGAAAACTATCACTATTTTACACGGAATTAGTCGTGATTTCTAAATACTTTGCTCCCATGAAAGTAAATAAACTCGGAAAATCGTTCGGCCCTGCTGCATCGTTTGCAGGTTTACTTGTATTTGTTGCCGGATTGGTGGCTTGCTTCAGCTCGCCCATTGGGGTACTTTTTGCACTTGTTGGCGCATTTATGGCATTCTCAGACGAACGCACATCTGTTGATCTTGCCCAAAGAAAAGTGCGCTATGCAAGCTACATTTTTGGGGTGCTGCCTTTGGGAAAATGGAGGACGATTGAGCCTGAAATGGGCCTCGTACTGAAAACAAAAAAAAGAGGCTTTCGTGTGTACAGCAGGAGCAACCGCCAATTAAAACTTAAATTCTCTGAAACACTTTTGTTTCTTGTTGACAAAAATGACAAGTTAATTTGCCCTTTGTGTCTGGTTGATGAAACGCAAGATTGGACCGAACAAAAGACCGAAATGGCCACCAACTTAGGAATCCGTACGCCCTAAAACTAAAAAAGACTCCTTTGCAAGAGCCTTCAATTCATACGAAAAACGGATTCTTAATATATAGTGTGCTTGGTTATTAACTGTGGTTTACCGAATATTCTTCACTACTTCGGTGTGCAAGACGACACCGTTTCGTTCCACTTTTACAATGTAGTGCCCACTTTCCAATTTGCTCAGATCTACCGCAACTGTACCATCTGCATTGAGTGTTTCGGTTTGTACTAATTGAAAACTGCTGTTGTATATGCCTACGCTGACCTTATCTGTATGCGCATTGTTTACAGTTACCACCAAATTTTTGGCACTATTGAAACTTAGCACGACGTTGTTTACGTTGAATGGTTTTACGTTTTCGGCCATTGTATTTACGGTAAGACCGAAAATAACTGTGAGTAATAAGAATAACTTTTTCATGGCGCTTGTTTTATATATAGAGACTAACTTTTCTGTTTCCTTGTTTTAACGATACAAACTTAACTGCTTTGGTGCCGAAACCGAAGCAAAAAAAGGTAGGCCGTTGTTTGAGATGGGTTAAATCTACGATAAAGCAGGTGAACTGACATTTAATACTTGTAGAATTCAACCATGCAGTCTAGTTTAGAAAGTGCTGTAATTTAGATCTACGTACAATCCATTTTATTTACAAACATTTGATAATAAGCAAATTATTATATAGTTTCAACCCATTGATTATTACTATGGCAGTGGTAATAAATCCTTTTTAGGAGGCTCATTTTAAGCAATTTACCTCCCCTCCGCTTTTTTCAGTTTAGTCCTTATAAATGTTCAAATATTCAGAATAACAGAGAACTTGCAACGCTATATTTCAAGTTGGATTCACAATCGAAAAGGAAGCTGTTAAAATCTGTGATTTTGTTTCAAAAATAAAAACATCGTTGCATGAAAACCTATGTCGTATTCACCATTTTTTTTGCGAGCCTTTCGTTCAGTCTGTATTCGCAATCTCGCCTCGATTCACTTCACCAGAATCTCGAGGCAGCAAAACAAGATAGCAGCCTTGCCGTAGCCTACGAGGCACTGGCTCTATACTGGAAAGACAATAATACAGACTCTACCCAGCATTATTTCGCAAAATCTACGCGGGTTTTGCGCACACTCCCACAAGACTATGCACACAACAAGTTGCGGTACCGCATACATGGGTACGTAACAACAATGTTTACCGACGTAAATAGGTTTCCCGAAGCTCGCGTTCATATTCTGTATATGCAGCACCTAGCCTTGCAGTACAACAACCAGACATGGTTGGCCAATAGCCAGCTACTGCTCGGGCTGGTGGCCATGCAAACCAACCAGATGGACACCGCCAAATACTATTTCGACAAAGCTATGGCTGTTGCACTTCCAAAAAAAGTTTGGGATGTAACCACCAAAATCTACGGAAATTTAGGAATTTACTATTTTTACAACGGACAGAGCGACAGCTCTTACCACTGTATGCTCGAAGCGGTGAAATATGCAAAATTGTCCAAACACGCATATTTTCTAGCAAATGCCTATAATAATTTGGCCACTTTAGAATTCAAAAGGGGCAACCTCAACGGGTCGGTTCGCTATTTAAAAGAAAGCCAAAAAATATACAAACAACTCAAAAACAGATCTGGCGAGATGTATGCGCTTATGAACTTGGCGAATAATTACCACCAAGTAGGCCAAGAAAGCGAAGCCCTCGACACTTATTTTATGGCACTTCAGATCAACTCCGGACTAAAAGATCAGGTAATGGAGGCCTCATTCTATAAAAACATTGGTGAAGTCTATTTTACCATAGGCGACATTAGCAATGCTACGGTCTATCTAATGAAGTCCATCACACTTCGCGAAACGCTCAACGACACCAAAGGGCTCAACAATTCACTTTTTATGCTCTCCGAACTGATGCAACGTGAGGCGAAGTACCTTAAGGCAAAACAGTATTTACAAGAAATATTAACCAATTGCCAAACAAACGGCGACGACCAGTTTGGAAACAAAACACGCGCATCGCTCGCCAATGTATATGCAGAATTAGCAATGCCAGACTCTGCCGAGTATTACTTCAAAAAAGCCACCGAACAATTAAGAGAAAACTCCCAAAATTTAGATTTGTCGTATGCCTTGCTCAATTATGCCGCCTTTTGTCAAGCCCAAAGCCGTATATCCGATGCTGAAAAAAATTACCGTGAAGCAAAACAATTATTTCAGGAAACTGAAGACCACCCCGGCGAAGTTGGCGCATTAAACGGACTCGCATCCTTACAATGGAAACAGTACAATATCGCCACAAAGAAGCAATATTTGTCGAAAATCGTCAACCTCGCTTCAAAAGC
>JBDKHP010000286.1:0-3373 GCA_039797645.1 Bacteroidota bacterium | reverse complement strand
CAAACCCACGTAGCCCACTGTAAACAACGCCATCGCAATAATCATACTCAAAGGATGCTCTACCGCATACAGCCTTAAGTTTTGATCTCTCATAGCAGCGCCAAAATCCTGAAAAGCAGCTTGCACAATGGGAGAAAGAAAATACAATACGACACCAACAGTAACTTGAATATGAATTGCAATAAAAGCATAAAGTGCCAATTTACGATGAAGTCGGGTAAAGCTTTTGCCCGCCAACCAGCTATATAAAGCTACCACCACCGATGCAAAAACCAGCACAATTGTGATATAAGCCCAATACGAATGCGAAGATAAAACTGTAACGTACATAATAATAGTTTAAATTTAGAGTATAACAGCCAAACACGTCAGAATAGGAACGACACGTTTTGTGTGCGAATGTAAGTGTTTCGCCACACAATATCTAGCGAAATTGGCAATTTTTACCTGATCACCCAAACAAAGCCACTAAAATAAGGGTTATAAATTGAATCGTACGTATATTAATTCATAAAGTATTGATTAATAAAAGCTTGTACTAAATATGTGAATTGCTTTGTGTCTTTTACTTAGATTGGACTTGGATTGACAGCCTGTTTTGGGGCTGTAAAAGGAAGGTGTTGCGATTGACTTGGATTGCAGTGCCCTTTTTTGCTTTAAACATATAATAATATGATAATATGATAATATGATAATATGATAATATGATAATAAGATTATTACTGGTCTGCTTCTTACTTTACCCTCAGCCTTAAGTGCCTCTTCTACAAACTACTCCCCATTCCTAGGTAGTCTAAGCTAGCAGCGGGCAAGGTGTCGAGGGTTTTAAATAGAGAAAACACATCGGCTTTTGGTAATAAAGTACCATCAACCGAAAGTTCTTCGCTGAGCGCTGGTTTCGCGTACGCTTAGCAACCATGTTTGGGGGTGGTTTTGGGTTGGTTGTTTAGCCAAGCCGTAGGCTTGCAGTATGTTGCTACATGGCCATCGGCCAAAGTAAAGATTTAGCCCCACGCACTTACGGCGTTACAAACGGAGCTGCCGACCGAACTAGCCCGGATCGCGGCAAGTAGCCCACAGCATGAGCTTTAGTGGCCTTTTTTTCTGCGGCTAAATTGGAATACAAGGGCTGCCAAGTGTTGCCGTACCCGTTGCGAGGACTACTGCTAAGAGCCGGTAGCCGCCTTTACAAATATTGTTGGGCTACAGCTCCTTATCCTTATTTTTTTACTTGTTTTATACGATTATTTCTCCGCTGAATACAAACTCGGCGGGGCCTTGTAGCCACACGTTGGTAAAGTGCGCAGGGGCGTGGTAGGCGAAATCGACGTGTAATTTGCCGCCTTTGGTGCGAATGTCGAAGGCTGTGAGTGTGCCATTGCTGGCCAAACACGCGGCCATTGAGGCGGCGACGACTCCGGTGCCACAGGCGAGGGTTTCGTCTTCAACGCCGCGTTCGTAGGTGGCAACTTCGAGCAAATTTGCTTTTTGGGATACAAAATTTACGTTTGTGCCAATGGCTGCAAAACGTTCGTTGTAGCGTACTGAACGTCCTTCTGCATATACATTGAGCGTGTGGATGTTGTCGGTAAAGCGTACGTAATGCGGGGAGCCGGTGTTGAGGTAACAATCGGCAGCTATGTTTTCGACTTGGGTTACGTCAATCATCTTGAGACGCACTGTGCCGTCTGCCAAAATTTCAGCTTCGTGTGGGCCGTCGGTTGCGATGAAAGTTGTTTGGGCTGAAATTGCGCCAACTGCGGCGGCAAATGCTGTGATACAGCGTCCGCCGTTGCCACACATGGAGCCTTCGCGACCGTCAGAATTATAGTAAATCATTCGGAAATCGTAGCCTTCGGCTTCTTCTAGTAGCATCAATCCGTCGGCACCTATGCCAAAACGTCGGTCGCATAGTTTTGCAATTTGTTCGGTGGTGGCATTAGTTAACACTTTTTTACGGTTATCGACCAAAATAAAGTCGTTTCCGGCACCTTGGTATTTAGAAAAAGCCAAATTCATCTGTTTTGCTGTTAAAAAGGGTTAAGTACTGTATCTTATATCTGAGTTTGTGCGTTTATTTGTAAAACGAACTTCTGCTGACAAAGATATGTTTTTTTGCAGAAACTATATTTCGATTTGGTATTGCCGACTTCTGTTTGTTTTCTAATTAGTTTGTTATTAGTGATTTGTATGTTAAAGAATTATTTACTCATTTGTTGTCTTGTGTTTTTTTTGTCGTTGGTTGTTTGGATCTAACGGAAATTCTTTAATTCTTGAGCACTGAAATTAATGTGAGTTACACTGAAATTTTGTCAGTGTTTTTAAAATTTGTACAGATTATGATTGTTATTATTCATACGTATTGATTATTACTTCTGGAATTTGTTTTTAATAAGATTAAAGTATTTTTTTAACAAAAATTAAATTTTTTAAACAAAATATAAAACTTAAAATCAATGAAAACTAAACAATTTTTGAGTTTTTTGGGAATTGCACTTCTAAGTGCAAGTATAGCTTTATTGGCAAATAGGTATTTGAGCCCAAACAAACAACTGGTAATTCAACAAGGTGGTACACCCGCTGTATTTACGCGGGCTAGTGGCGGAAATCTCGACTTTACGGCTGCGGCAGAGAATTCACTAGAAGCTGTGGTTCACGTAAAAACACGGGCAGCTCAACAGCGAGGCGAAATGACAATATTCGATTTCTTTTACGGAGGTGGGCAACAGCAGCAACAAGAAGCTCCGATGACAGGTTCGGGCTCGGGGGTGATTATCTCGGGCGATGGGTATATCGTAACGAATAACCATGTAATTGAAGGTTCTAGCGAAATTGATGTAACACTAAATGACAACCGTACTTTTAAGGCGAAACTTGTGGGTACGGATCCGACAACGGATATTGCCCTGCTTAAAATTGAAGGAAAAGATTTGCACAGTATTCCTTGGGGAAACTCTGATGATATTAAAGTGGGCGAATGGGTGTTGGCTGTGGGTAATCCGTTCAACTTGACATCTACTGTTACAGCCGGTATTGTGAGCGCAAAAGGTAGAAATATCAATATAATTGACAAAAAAATGGCTATTGAGTCGTTTATTCAGACAGATGCTGCGGTAAATCCTGGAAATAGTGGTGGTGCTCTTGTAAATGTGAACGGAGAATTGGTTGGGATTAACTCGGCAATAGCCTCTCGCACGGGTTCATTTTCGGGCTATTCTTTTGCCGTTCCTTCGGGGATTGTG
Organism: Bacteroidota bacterium; assembly: GCA_039797645.1. Taxonomy (GTDB): domain Bacteria; phylum Bacteroidota; class Bacteroidia; order Bacteroidales; family JBDKHP01; genus JBDKHP01. The sequence continues at coordinate 131 of JBDKHP010000286.1, read as the reverse complement.
AAAAAAGTTGTGGGCGATATTATTGAGTACGGTAACGTACAACGTGCTGTTTTGGGCGTGGCTATTTCTACGATGAGTTCCGAATTGGCCGAACAGTTTAAGCTAGATATGAAAGCGGGTGTATTGATTAC
>JBDKHP010000285.1:0-2966 GCA_039797645.1 Bacteroidota bacterium | reverse complement strand
AGTAGGCTAAATTATTGTTTAAAACCTACCAACATTACCACAAAACCCGACGGAACCCCCATTGGGAGGGTCGTTTCTATGGTACATGTCATCGTGGAAGCAAACTTAAAATCCCAATATGGTGTATTGTTGTAGTCCCTGCTAGAAAATAGCTCCTGCTGATTTTGGTCGTAAAGCGTAAAGGCTACCTGCCCCGCTTCACTACTCCCCAACACAACGATACGGTAGGTACTCCCTCCGTAGAACACGGCCTTAAACTCGCCAACCTCATCTTGGTTTAACAATGTTCGGTATTCTTGTCCATCGGAGATATATTTTCCGGGTAGATAGCTCTGACATTTTTGTACCAACATTTCAATTTGGGCAGATGCCTTACTCGATAGTGCTAAAAAGATGACTAAAATAAATATGTGACTAATACGCGTCATAACTCTCAGTATAATATGAATGGAATTATTTAATCAGGGTTTTACGAATGTCTTCTGTCATCTCCCGAATCGTTTTGAGCTGATAATCGCTGATTACCGTTTTTGTTGAACTGGTGATGACGGTTGTTTTGTTTTGTGCATCGGTAATAGGCGGATTGTAAGAATATTCTATCGTAACACCATCGAAGACCGTGGCAAGATCAACTAATTTTTCCGACAAATGGTCGAAATCAGCATCTCCCTTCCCAAAATTCGGGCGCAACAACGATAAGATATTCTCCAAGGTGTATTTTTGCTCGCCTATACGATCGAGGATTTCTTTGTTTGCTCCCGATGTCGCAATTTGGGAAAGTACATAAAGCGATTCGACCCACGCACCTGCCAAAATACACGTCGATGCTTTGTTTCTTTCGTTGTTAATAAGGTATGAATCTGCGTTTCGGTATGATAGTGCTACAAGATACAACAGAGAGTCTTTGTTGTTCATGTTTTTTTCAATCCGTTCTAGCAGTTCGGCAGGAATGGCATTCCCCATCCGCAATTCATCGGTAAGTTTTTTTACGACCGAGAAATATTTTGCGGCTTCAGGCAATTGGTCGTACACCGTCAGGTAGCCTAAATCGGCCCCATAAACCCCTAGCGCGATCGCTTTATCGAATTCGTTCACATAATTCGGAAGGTTTTCCGTAGCATTGAGTATCGAGCCATTGTACGGAATTTTGGTTTGCTGCACCAATAGGGCAATCTGAAATGGAGAGGGTACATTGAAGAGTTTACCATTAAAGGTTACTAACGACGGGTTCGACTCTTCTGTTTTCTTCTCGTTCGTCTTTTTCTCTTCATCTACCGAAGTACATGCACCTAAACCAAACAATGCGATGGCAAGGAATAGCGTTAGCTTATGTTTCAGCTTGAATGAATATCTTTTAATACGCATGATATTTTTTTGTGTTTTAAACGGGGTTTGTATCTTCAATATTAATGCCTAATTCAAAATTAACAAAATAAAAAAAGCCTTCCTCTTTTTTTTGTAAATTCAATGCAGCAAAACTAAGCTGTTTCAAGCATTAATATACGTTCATTTTTCAAAACTTCCCGTAGGATGTTACGGAAAGTACGTAATTAATACTCAATAAAGCCCTTCTCTCAAATTCAATAATTGCAAATGTATCCGAATGTAGTTGCTACAAAAAATCAGTCTCACCTTGTGGCTTTGTTATCGCCGTTTCAGATAGTACAAACGAATATTTTTAAAATTTCACGACACCTAAATTCCGATCTTACCCACAAATATAAATAAAATCGTTCTAGCATTTTAGCTAATTATCTTCGCGTTTGGCTAATCGGTTCTGTGTTTAAATTGCTTGCCCTTGCGAGCAAACAGAATTTTGCCTTATAAATTTCTGGAAATGAATAGGTGTGGCGCTGTATAGAACCCCATAAAAGTCGAATTTGGCATACAAGCTCCAGTGTATAGTTTTTTGCACGATGTGACTTCCTTTTTAATCCGAAAAATTATATTTGTGTCAGTTTATCAGAATCTACAACAGCCAACTTTGTTTTGAGACTTGTAGAACGTCTGCTTTCAAACTAGAGCTTCTTTTGGCAGTCGCATAATGGCCATCTGCCCCAACGAGTACATAATAATAGTTCACTAATACACCAAACGTTTATGACAACAACAAAGTTAATGAAAAAAATGAGCTTCATGCTTTTGTGGCTTTCCTTTAGTATGACATTGCTTGCACAGCAAAAAAAACTGAGCATGGAAGATGCCATTATGGCCTACCAACACGGGCTATATCCCGAACAAATGTACCCAGTTTGGCGAGCTGATTCAAAAACTTTTACCAATTTCGACTTCTACAACGGCGATCTGAAAGCTATTTCTGCCCAAACAGCCAACTCCGAAGTATTGCTGAACCTTACCGAATTGAACGCAAGCCTCAAAACGGCCAATTTAGTAGAACTCCGAATGCTTTACGGCTACGAGTGGCTACCCAATGGCAATTTAGCCATTACAGACAACAACCAATTTATAGAATACAACCCCATAGCCAAGTCGTTGGTTTATACGCACGTGTTCGATCCGAAAGCAGAGAATATCACCCGTTCCGTAACTGGCAATTTTGCCTACACAATAGACAATCGGCTCTACGTACTCACCAAGGAAGGCAAACAATACAGCGTATCTGGCGACAACGTACCCGACGGAATCGTGTACGGACAAACCGTTTCGCGTAACGAATTTGGCATAAGCGGCGGTATTTTCTGGTCGCCCGACGGAGCCAAGTTGGCATTTTACCGCAAAGACGAAACCAAAGTAGCGCAGTACCCGCTTGTAGATGTGAGCACACGCATCGCCACACCGAAAAACATACGCTACCCCATGGCCGGGATGGCAAGCGAAGAAATCACGGTAGGCATTTTCGATATGGCAAGCGCAACCCAAATCGTACTCAACACCACAGGCACACCCGAACAATACCTTACCAATTTGGCCTGGACCAACACAGCCGATGCCCTTCTCATTGCCGT
>JBDKHP010000284.1:0-4190 GCA_039797645.1 Bacteroidota bacterium | reverse complement strand
CAACACAAAACCAACACCTAAGCTGATACCTTTTAGCAAATCAGACATACAACTAATTTAATAATACCTCGTACAAAAGTACGTTTTTGAGCGTAATAATAGCTTCAGTATGCTTTAGTTTTTTCAAATAATTACTTTTGCAAGCCATTAGTGGCTTTTCTGCCAACTCTAAGTACATGGCAAATAACAACAAAATTCAATTTTCTAACAGCACTTATGCACTATTTAATCTATTTCGCTACCACAGCTATTGGCTTCATTGCCGGTTTTATCAATACCCTCGCTGGTTCGGGTTCTATCCTCACTTTGCCCATGCTGATGTTCGCGGGTTTAGATGCCAATACGGCAAACGGCACCAACCGAATAGGCATACTACTCCAGAGTATTGTAGGGGTGGCAAGTTTCAAAAAGAAACAGATTTTCACCTTTCGCGAAACACGGTGGTTGGTTATACCTTCATTAGTGGGTTCTTTTTTTGGATCGGCAATGGCTGCCAATATCGACAAGGAACTCATGACAAAAACAATTTCAGTTCTCATGTTTTTACTCTTTTTTGTGATTCTATTTCAACCCGAAAAATGGGTGCGAGAACAAGCAAAAACCCTCTCCGATAAACCAAATTTTCTTAAAATTGTCATTTTCTTTTGCGTCGGATTCTATGCTGGGTTTATACAAGCAGGCATTGGCGTTTTTATCCTAGCTAGTTTGGTACTCGGTGCAGGACTCGATCTCGTAAAAGCTAATGCAATAAAGATACTTATCATTCTTTTACTCACACCCATCGCACTGGCCGTGTTTATATACCATCGGCAAGTCGATTTTTTTATGGGAGCTGTACTCGGATTCGGAAATATGCTCGGGGCGTGGGTTGCCACAAAATTTGCCATGGAATGGGGAGTTCGCTACATTCGCTACCTGCTTTTGCTAATTGTGTTCATTTCTGCCATAAAATTAATGTTCTTTTAAACCCTAAACCACAACTTTTTGTAGTTTTGTACGTCTAATATAATTTGGGTGGTGTCTAGGTGCTGATCGAATAAAATACAGCTGATGAAGAAATTTCTTATCGTAATACTATTACTGAGTTCCCTAGCGGTTGGGGCACAAGATACTATCTTTGTGACCAAAGATAACAGGCAAACCATTGCACTGAGAACCGTTCCAGGGCAAGAAATAACAAGTCTGAGTCAGATTCTCGATTTTTTAGCCAAACAAAACACCCGTTCCCGAAAAGGTATTTCGTTCTCCTACGAAGTTCAAAACACCATATTGCGCGACGAAAAAAACCTTTACATCAGTGCACAATTATTAAACCCAGTTTTCAACGGCAACGTAATATACCGAGGTTTCGACGTCTCGTCTGTGCTCATACCCAGTAAAGTAAGCGGGATTGTAGATTTTAAATACAATTCCCAGCCCATCAAACAATTCATTTTTAGCAAGAATGCAATCGATCCGGAGTTGCTATTACTCTTTGAAATTGAACAAACTGACAGTCTCGATAAAGGCAAATACGAAATAAGCACAAAAGCCCTTACATTTCATTACGACGAAGCGAACCAAGCAAATTTCGACACCTATACCTACGACGTTGACGGATATTACGCCGATTACGATACCCTCACCACCAAAATTACAGAACTCCAACGCATGGATTTTAGCCCCGAACACCTCACGCAAGATTCTGTGTTTCTGCCCAAAGCAAACCTATTACTTTCACAAAACCAAGATTACCTAAACGGACTAGCCGACAGAAACTACGATTACCTCGTAGTTGCTAAAGATCAGAATGTACTCCCAATAGCCGACAAAATAGCTCAATTACAGCTAATTAACAACAAATTCAGCAGCCTCGTAGAAAACCAAATACAACAAACCTACGGCGGCCTTATTCTGAATATCGAGAGCTTATTGCAACGCAGCGATTTAGAAACAGCCCAAACCCTTATTACCAACGAACTCTTTCCACTCGGACTATTTGCCGCGGGCCATTATTACCTTTCCGAGATATTCTTCAGGCAGCAAAGCATCGAATTAAGCCGAAAGCGACTCCTTATCGTTGCAAAAAAGTACAACCCGTCTGCCGACATCAAACTCAAATCCGAAGGGCTCGCCATACGGATCGAAAAAGCACTTCTCGATTCAGCGCAATTAAATACCCAAACCAATAATTACGACCAATCCATAGCATTCGTACAAAAAGCAATAGAACTTTCCGAGGCATTCCCACGCCCCATGAAAAACATCGCCCAGCAAGGAACCCTACCCATTTTGGTCGAAAAAACACACCTTCAATACTTCGAGTACGCCAAAACACTCTACCAAAACAACCAAGAAAAAAAAGCCCTCGAATGGTTTTCCAACTCACTCAGAATCGCCTCAGCCTTTAATTTACCCATCGACACCCTCAAGCTAAACCAACAAATACTCCAAACAAAGCTCGATTACCAGCAAAAAATTGCAAGCACCATAGATGTACAAGTAAACAACTACGAGCTCGCCCAAGCCGAAGCGAGCATCAGTTTAGAACAACAATTCCGAACCGACAACCAGCTCCAAAACTCCAAAGCCGTTTCTCTAGCAATACAAAACTGGGCCGAGAAAAAACGCATATTTCTACTCAAAGAAATATCCAACAATTACAATAACAAAGAATACACTGCCACAATCGACAATATATTTGAAATAAAAAACCTTGCCTCTAAATATAAGTTCGACCTCGAAAATGAAATCGACAGTTTTCTCATCGTATCGGCCCAGCAAGAAACCGACTCCCTAGTAGCCTCCGTAAAACGTAACGATGCGGGCCTCTTCGATATTGACGACCAAATTTCCCGACTCGAAGACATAGAAAAAAGCACCACCGCCAACCACCAACAGACACTCCAAAACCTAGCACAAAAACTCAAAGAACTTTCCCTAGAAGTCTGCAAAAACATCGGAACCGACTTCAACAACTTACTAAACACCGCTTTAACCGAAGTGAGCACAAACGCGTATTTTGAAGCAGACGGGCACCTACAACAAGCAATCGCCGCCGCACAATCTGGCAACTGCGGAATCGAAACCACTTCAGCCGACGAACTCCGCCAAACCATAAAACCCTGTGTTAGCTTCTACATCACCCTACAAAGCATACAACAATCTATCCTTGAGGGCAACTACGACGGCGCATTGGAACAGTACGAACAGCTCGACGAATTCTTCCAGTCAAACGCCCTTCAAACCAGAGGATTAACACTCGATCCGATGTTAGATTTTATCGTAAAAAGCGACAACTTAGACTTCATTAATTCCGCAATAGCCCCTTATTTGGCACAAAGCAACTACGACACCGCCTTCTACCTCCTCAACCATTTATACCACAAAAAAACCGACTCAAAAGTAACCCGCAACGCCCAAATAACCCTCGGCACAGCAATTTCCAACCGCGATTACAAAGAAAATTCCGGACGCAGCGTAAAAGAAGTACTCGGCCAATACACCAATGGCGACAAATGGTTTTCCGTGTTCAACGACGCATTTCTCACCAAATGGGATCAATTAAAATCCAGCGAACCCGCAAAATAAACTACCTCAGAAAAATCACTAAAAAAAATAAAAATAAAAATAATTATAAGGAGCTGTAGCCCAACAATATTTGTAAGGGCGGCTACCGGCTCTTAGCAGTAGTCCTCGCAACGGGAACGAAAACACTTGGCCACCTACGTATTCCAATTTGTCCGTAGTACAAAAGGCCACTACTCACATGCTGTGGGCTACTTGCCGCGATCCGGGCTAGTTGAGACGGCAGCTTCATCTCCAACGCCGTAAGTACGTCTGGCAAACACTTTATTTTGGCCTTTGGCCATGTGGCCCATACACCAAGCCTACGGCTTGGCTGATCACGCCCGCAATTACCGAAAATTACATACTCATTGAAAAGCAAGATTGAAGCACTAGAAAATCGCGGATTTGTAGCCGCCACAGGCGAGGCTGAATTTCTGAATAGCTCGTATGCTGATCTGGTCTGGATGCTAAAGAGCAATATACCTACAAATAGAACGATCGCCGCAAGATTATTGGCAGGGAATACTCATTTAAGTACGATTGACCGGTTAATTGAGGCTTTGGCTGTGGAGCATAAATTATACTCCAAGATTGAAATCTGCAATTCGCTGGTTTCCTTCGGCCTCGATGCCGTAGTTCCA
>JBDKHP010000283.1:0-4224 GCA_039797645.1 Bacteroidota bacterium | reverse complement strand
CCTTTTTTATAACACCCTATTAGACCCAAATACAATTGGGCTTTATTTTCCTCTTGATCTTTTGTAAGAGGGGGCGTTTGATTTTCTACAAGAAACAAGACGCTCTCGTAATACAGAATTGCAGATGGGTAATTGGCCTGACGCTCGTAAAAATTACCTAATTCAAATGCAGCACTCAATACCAAAGGGTTATCCTTATGAAATTTAAGGAGTAAATCTTCCTTCTCGTGTCCATCTGGCAAGTCCATAATACTTGCGAATTTAATTTGAGCTTGCTCACGCACACCACCACTATCTAGTTGGGTCGCAGCATCTTTTGATTTTTTTAAATACTCAACTTCCTTTTGCTTGTCTTTTATACGGTGATAACATGTTGCTATACTGCGGTAAACTTCTGTAAGTTTTTTGTAATCGTTTGTAGCTTCGAGTTCTTGGGCTTGTAGAAGTAAATTTTCGATATTTGCAGACATAGCTTGATACTTTGTGTAAATGAACTGCTAAATTAAGAATTCATTTTGAAATATTTTCAAGTCGGTGGGTTTTCTATCTGGTTTGATTTACAGCATCATTCTCGGGTTGTGATTGAAGACGGCCACATGGGCGTAGGCCAACTGAAAGTATCGGTATGGCGTACCTACGGCGTTACAAATGCTGCTGCCGATCGAACTAGCCCGGATAGTAGCGGTAGCCCACAGCGGTGTGATGACGTGCCAGCAAGCTGATGCTATTCGACTGAAATACAAAAGTTTCCAGTTGATTTCGTTCCCGAACGCGAGGACTACAAGCGGATAGCCGGCAGCAGCGATTACAAGTATTGTAGGGTTACAGCTCCTAATCCTTTTTTTTCTTTTTCTAGCGGTTTTTTTTCTGTCAATTGTATCTGCTTTGTTTATGAGTGAATGGGCTTGTGTTTATCCGCCTGGGATTTTGCAGTTTTATTTAGATCCGAGTGTTCCGAATTTTGGTGTTTGTAACACAATAATTGGTGTCGTTTTCTTACCTTAGAATGTACTAAAACCATAATCATGACAAATTACTTTATTGTTCCGGGGCTTGGCAATTCGGGTGCGGAACATTGGCAAACATATTTTGAATCGAAAGGCGAACAGTTTCAGCGTATTCAACAAAAAGAATGGGACGCTCCAAATTGCGAGGATTGGGTGCAGAATATCGACAAGGCTCTGGATGGATACCCTCTTGAAACAGTGGTACTTATAGGGCATAGTTTGGGTTGTACGGCTATCACAACTTGGGCTAGCCGTACAGGGAAACGGATAAAGGGTGCGTTGTTGGTTGCTCCGAGCGATATAGAACGGGATACTTATAACTTCCCAGCAACAGGGTTTAGCCCGATGTCGCTCAATAAGTTGAGCTTTCGGAGTATTGTGGTGGCGAGTACCAACGACCCTTGGGTGTCGATGCAAAGGGCGCAATTGTTTGCCGAAAAATGGGGGAGTGGCCTGATTTCTATTGGTGCAGCGGGGCATATTAATGCGTTATCTGCTTATGGAAAATGGGAGCAGGGACTCAAGATTTTGTCGAGTTTGTCGTAATATTGCAGACTGTGACTGAATAGTTTGTATATTCGTAATATCTAAAACAAGCCGACGTAGCTCAGATGGCCAGAGCAGCTGATTCGTAATCAGCAGGTCGCGGGTTCGAATCCCGCTGTCGGCTCCATTTTCCTCAGTTTTACGTGCTGCCTAATGTGCGTCAATAAATGAATATTTGTTGCCCATTGCGTCCATGAATCGGATAAAGTCGTGCCAATGGAGCGCCAAGGTGGCTGTGTTGTCGTTTGGGTGAAAGGTTATTTTGTCGCAGTCTTTGAGCCGCTGGTCGAGAAAGACTTCCACGTGCTGTTCGGTATCGTACACCAAACCCAACGGCGAAACGGAGCCTTGTATTACGCGTAAGTACTTTTGTAAACGTTCTGCCGAGGCAAAGCTGAGCTTTCCTTGTTTAAGGATCTGTTCTAACTCGCGGATTGCCATGTTGTTGGAATGCTCAAATATTACCAAGTAGTGCCGATTGCCTTTGTGGTTGCGGAAGAATAGATTCTTGCAATGTAGGGCATCTACATCGTGTCGGTGTTTCATGGCTTCTTCGGCTGTGGGCAAGGGCGGGTGTTCGTAGTATTCAAAAGGAATACCGAGAGCCGCCAGTTTTTCGTAGATTGCTGAATGTCCTCTGTATTCCATCGTGCTATTTTGTTTGCATTACAAATGATGTAACATCTTCTAATTCGAGCATTTCGGCCAAAATCGAAGTGTAGATTCTCATATTGTCTTGTACTTCGTGCAGATCGTTACGAAATTCGGCGTGATGGTTTTCTATATGCGCTTTTGTGTCGTCGCCTTTGTGCCATTTGGTAAGGAATGGGCGTAGCACCAGATTCAAAATCACGATGGCAATTTTAGAAAATTCTTTGCAGTCTCTGCCAGAGGTTTTTATCAACTCGCGGGTGAGTTTAAAGATGTTAAACAAACTATCGAGTGCTGTTTTGTCGTCGCCTTCGTCGTCGGCCATTTGTTGGGAGGCGATACGTGTTACGATTTCAATGTAAAGAATCCAGGCGGCATCTTTGTCTTTGTCGCCAATGGCAAAGTCGATCTCGAAAAAAGGAGTTTTAATAGTGGCTTTGCCAATTTTTAATTTACTTAAATGTTTAAAAAAATTCATGGTGAAATAAGTTTTGTTTGGGTAAAGGAATAAAAAAAGCCCGAAATTTTAAAATCTCGGGCTGATATTTTTGATAAGGATATACTTTATTGTGGGCGGAAAGCTACATTCTGTCGGCCATTTCGATACCCAGCAGCTCCATGCCGTTTCCGATAATTCGCGATACCATATCGGAGAGTAGAATACGCATCAGTTTGATGGATTCGTTCTCTTCGTTGAATACCGAATAATCGTGGTAGAATTGGTTGTACTCTTTCACCACGTCGTACACGTAGTTGGCCACCATTGCAGGACTGTAATGAACGGCAGCATCGCGTACGATATTCGGGAAACTGTAAAGGAACCCGATTAATTGTAACTCTTTGGCATTCAATTCAGTATCGGCAGGTAGTGATGTGGGTAACACCAGACCTTGCTCGTTTGCCTTGCGCAAAAGCGAACGAATACGGGCGTAGGTATATTGAATGAAAGGCCCTGTGTTGCCGTTGAAGTCGATACTTTCTTCGGGGTTGAACACCATTGTTTTCTTCGGATCTACCTTCAGGATAAAGTACTTGAGCGCAGCCATGGCAATTTTGTAGTGTGTTGCCTGTTTTTCATCGTCGGGTAAGCCCGAGAGTTTGCCCAATTCTTCCGACATTTTTGTGGAAGTTTCTACCATGCCATCTACCAAATCGTCGGCATCTACCACGGTGCCTTCTCTGGATTTCATACGTCCGTTCGGGAGTTCTACCATTCCGTACGAAAGGTGGTACAGGTTTTTTGCCCAATCGAAACCAAATTTACCCAACACCAAGGAGAGTACCTTGAAGTGGTAATCTTGTTCGTTGCCCACCACATAGATATGCTTTGTGAATCCAAAATCTTTCTGACGCTCAATCGCTGTACCCACGTCTTGGGTCATATATACAGAAGTTCCGTCGGAACGGAGCAATATTTTTTTATCGAGTTTGTCGGCGGTAAGGTCGGCCCATACAGAACCGTCAGCCTGACGTTCGAGTACCCCTTTTTCGAGGTTTTCAAGTACGATGTCTTTGCCGAGTAAATAGGTGTCAGATTCGTAGTAAATCTTGTCGAAATCGACGCCCAACTTTTTGTAGGTTACATCGAAGCCAGCGTACACCCACTGATTCATTTTCTGCCACAGGGCATGAACTTCGGGGTCGTGTGCTTCCCATTTGCGTAACATATCCTGAGCTTCAAGCAAAATAGGGGCTTTCTTTTCTGCCTCTTCTTTTGTCATGCCCGATGCAACAAGCGTTTCTATTTCGGCCTTGTACATTTTGTCGAAGGCAACGTAATATTTACCCACGAGGTGATCGCCTTTAAGTCCCGCGCTTTCTGGGGTTTCGCCGTTTCCAGCTTTTTGCCAAGCCAGCATCGACTTGCAAATATGAATACCTCTATCGTTTACGATATTGGTTTTCACCACTTTGTAGCCATTGGCCTTTAAAATCTCCGACACCGAGTAACCTAGTACATTGTTTCGTACGTGGCCTAAGTGAAGGGGTTTGTTGGTGTTGGGCGAGGAGTACTCTACCA
>JBDKHP010000282.1:0-2954 GCA_039797645.1 Bacteroidota bacterium | reverse complement strand
TACTTCATGCCTAAGGCTGCAAACAGACCGGTGTATTCGTACCGTTTGTCAATTATTCACTTTTGGGCGTTGATTTTCCTTTATATTTGGGCTGGCCCCCACCATTTGTTATATACCTCGCTTCCAGATTGGGCGCAGTCGTTGGGAACAGTATTCTCAATTATGCTCATTGCTCCGTCGTGGGGCGGTATGCTCAACGGCTTACTCACACTCCGTGGTGCTTGGGATCGTGTGCGCGATAACGCTACCCTGAAATTCATGGTGGTGGCAATTACAGCATATGGTATGTCAACCTTCGAGGGGCCTATGATGTCACTCAAAAGTGTGAATGCACTTACGCATTACACCGACTGGACAATTGCCCACGTGCACATTGGTACCATGGGCTGGAACGGATTCCTTACTTTCAGTATGTTGTACTGGCTGATGCCGCGTTTGTTTAACACCAAATTATGGTCGGAAAAATTTGCAAACTGGCACTTCTGGGTTGCAACTTTGGGTATCATTCTCTATGCAGTACCACTATATGTGGCAGCAATTACCCAAACCATGATGTGGAAACAGTTTACCGAAGATGGTTTACTTCGTTACCCAAACTTCTTGGAGACAATTACCGAAATTCTCCCGATGTATATGGCAAGAACAGTGGGTGCAACCTTATACTTCACGGGGATGATTATGGCAGCCATTAATTATGTGATGACAGCCCGGCAGGGTAGTCTGTTAGCCGAGGAAGCTGCCGAAGCCATGCCACGCCACGTAATGACATCCGAAGAGGAAAAAGCCGACAACGCAGTGAATCCACACCGTTGGTTCGAGCGCAAGCCTATTCAACTCACAATCTGGGCTACAATTGCAATCCTGATCGGCGCACTTATAGAAATGGTTCCCACATTCCTGATAAAATCTAACGTACCGACAATTGCTGCCGTAAAACCTTATACACCGCTAGAGCTACAAGGCCGTGATATTTACGTACGCGAAGGTTGCTACAACTGTCATTCACAAATGGTAAGGCCATTCCGAACCGAAACCGAACGTTATGGTGAATACTCCAAATCTGGCGAATATGTGTACGACCACCCATTCCAGTGGGGCTCAAAACGCACCGGTCCCGATTTGCACCGCGAAGGCGTTGTGGGTGGCAAAATGTACAAAACTGCGTCGTGGCATTACAACCACATGTTCAACCCGCAGCAAATGAATTCGGCCTCGATCATGCCGCCATACCCTTGGTTAATCAACAACGACCTCGACAATTCATTGCTCGTTGCAAAACTCAAAGCAATGAAAACCCTCGGTGTTCCGTACACCGACCAAGAGATCGCCAATGCTTTAGCAACCCTAGGTGTACAAGCCGGGCAAATTGAAGCCGATCTTCAAGCTCAAGGAATTAAAGATGCCGACAAGAACAAAGAAATAATTGCCGTAATCGCCTATCTGATGCGTTTGGGTAAAGATATTTCAGCAAAATAATATACAATCCGCCTGGTGTTTTCCGGGCGGATTTTCTTAAAACCAACCGACTATGAAAATGGCCAGCGAAGCCCTAAATGGCATTATAGGAATCGAAATTTATCCGATTCTTTCGCTCATTATCTTTTTCAGTTTCTTTATTGCGATGGGGGTTTACGCACTCACCCGAAGCAAAAACGAAATGCGCGAGATGGAACACTACGTGCTCGACGAAAACGACAGATGGGAACGCGACCTAGACCAACCTGTTGGTACAGACAACAAAATTGAAACCCGATAAATCATAAAAACTTATGGACGAGTCTAAAAAAGTAGATGTTTGGGAAGACGAAGAGCAAAAACTTCTTGAAGATCACGGCTTCGACGGCATTCGCGAACTCGACAACGATCTGCCGTCGTGGTGGGTATGGATGCTATACCTAACCATAACCTTCGCAGCAATCTACCTTGTTCGTTACCACGTAATTAAAACGGCACCCAACCAAGCCGAGGAATACGAAACGGAAATGGCCGAAGCTGCGGCAAAAATTCCAAAATCTGCAGTTGACGAAACCAATATCGTATTACTTACCTCCCAAGCAGACATCGCGGCGGGTAACGAAATATATACAAAAAACTGTGTCGCTTGCCACAAAGCCGATGGTGGTGGTTTGGTAGGCCCCAACCTAACCGACGATTTTTGGATTCATGGAGGCACAAACGAAGAAATTTACAAAGTCATTAAGTTGGGTGTTCCCGCAAAAGGAATGATCGCCTGGAAAGATCAACTCTCCGAGAAACAAATCCTTCAGGTAGAAAGTTACATACTCACCAAAATTTATGGAACAGCCCCAGGTGCTGGTGCAAAACCCACCGAAGGAACCGAATTTAAACGACCCTAATTTACCAAAGAGGCTAGGCAACTAGCCTCTTAAATTTAATAAAATAATACCGACAAGGAGCTGCCACCATGCAATCTACGGCTGGCCGGCTACCGCCTCTATCCGAGCTAGTTCGGGCCGCTGTTTTTCAATCACACGCCAGCTTCAGCATAGAGAATTTCCCCAAGTCACACTGCTTTTTTACGCATCGAACAATAATACACCAACAAAAACAACACAGAAAAAATTCTATATATGAGAATATGTTCATATATTTAGGTCTTAGAAATTAATTATGGGAGCAATAATCGAAAATAAAAAAGACGCCTCATACCGCGACCGCATCGCAACCATGGACGCCACAGGAGCACGCCGCTGGGTATATGCCAAAAAACCCAAAGGAACACTCACCAACTACCGACGCATATTTGCCTATATGCTCATTTTCATGCTAGTAACCGTTCCATTTGTGCATATAAATGGCGAACCGCTGATGCTTTTCAACGTCATAGAACGGAAGTTCATTATTCTAGGCGCACACTTTTGGCCACAAGATTTCCACCTGTTGTTTTTGGCCATCATCACCACATTCGTTTCAATTATTCTCTTTACAGTCGT
>JBDKHP010000281.1:0-4228 GCA_039797645.1 Bacteroidota bacterium | reverse complement strand
TAAAAAAGGCTATCGCCCCGAAGGCTGTACGTTTTGCTTTCGTAACGCGCATTCTTATTAAACTGTGCTTTGTTTTCCTTGTGGTTGTACCAGCCATTCTCGCAATAAATATAATTGCTATCACCATAAATATGCGTAGGTCCAAGGAAATAAGAAATTTGGGTCTTGGTGTTATGTTTGAGCGTATCGCATTCTATCCTAAATTTAGGATTCGTAACCCGTACTTTTTCACTAAAATGAAAAATATCGCGCTGGGCATAATACCTACCTATGCGGCTACGGAGCGTATCTTCCTTGTTTATTGTGAGTCCGCCGGTTGAATACGCACCCATATCCTGCTGCATAAAGTAGGTCAGTTCGGAAGTAAATAGACTCAGACTGTCGTTTTTGAGTACCACGTGGTTGAGTACCCGGGCTATGCGGTCGTTACCCGAATATAAAAGGGTGTCGCCAAATAACTGAATACTATCGCCACGGGTAATATGTATCTTACCAAAAGCTTTGAGTGAATTGGTGGCAGAGTAGAAATATGCGCTGTCGCAAAACATCTTAGAACCTGCATGGCTGAAGACTACATTCCCTTTGAGAACTTTCACATCGGGTCCTAAATCTTTTTTTCCTTCGAGCACGTCTGCTTGGTCAATATGTACTTGTTGCACTTTGTTGTTTTGTGCTTGGATTTCCGAAAGTTGTAAAAACCCAAAAACAAACAGCAAAACGTAGAATGGGATTAATAATTTTCTTTCGAGCATATTGAAATTTTTCTTCATTTCGGAATGTTGCATTTATTGGAATGCCGACGAGTTATATTTGGGTCAGAAACAAATTCGCCCGGCGATTTTAACTCCGGGCGAATTTTTGAATTGAGAAAAAGGCCGCTTACTAAATTGACATTAAAGTAGTTCGCTTATTATTTTGTTTGCAGAGAAACCTTCGGCCTCGGCTTTGTAGTTGCGTACAATTCTGTGGCGAAGAATTGCAGGTGCAACTGCTTGTACGTCTTCAATATCGGGCGAATACTTACCCGTGAGTATTGCGTGAGCCTTAGCCCCGAGCACCATAAATTGCGAAGCCCTTGGGCCTGCCCCCCAGTTGAGGTATTTGGTACTCAGCGGATGCGCTTTAACCGTACTAGGACGCGTTTTTGAAGCGAGTTCTACTGCGTACTTCAGCACACTATCGTTAATAGGTACCCTACGTACAAGATCTTGGAAATACAGAATCTCTTCACCCGTAAGTACTTGCTGCAAAATGGTTTTTTGTTGTGCCGTGGTAGCCTTCACGATCTCAATTTCGTGTTCGAAGGCCGGATAATCCAAATAGATACTAAACATGAAACGATCTAGCTGCGCCTCGGGCAAGGGGTAAGTACCCTCTTGTTCAATCGGGTTTTGCGTTGCAAGCACAAAAAATGGCTGCCCCAACACATACCTTTCGCCAGCAACCGTAACCGATTTTTCTTGCATTGCCTCCAATAGAGCCGCTTGAGTTTTGGGTGGTGTTCTGTTAATCTCGTCGGCAAGAACAATATTCGCAAACAAGGGGCCTTTTATAAATTTAAACCGTCGGTTTTCGTCTAGGATTTCAGTACCGATTATATCAGAAGGCATAAGGTCTGGCGTAAACTGAATCCGTTTGTATTGAAGCCCCAAGGTCTGGGCAATCGTATTAATCAGAAGTGTTTTCGCTAAACCCGGAGCACCCACCAAGAGAACGTGTCCGCCACTAAAAATAGCTACGAGAACCTCCTTGATTATATGATCCTGACCAATAATTACTTTCCTGATCTCATTCGTAAGGCGCGAATAAGATTCGCGTAATGCATCAACGGCCTGTACGTCGTCTTTGAAATCCATAGCTTTTCAGTTTAGATAAGGTCTCAGACCCATTAAATATTCTTAATTTGAATTGACAGCAGCAAATTCAAGAAACAACAGAAATAATTTTTGTTCACAAACTTTGTCGCTGTAATAATACTCATTATTTTGCGAATCAGACGAAAGTAAATACTGAACCAACAAACAACTTCTTAGTGCAGTATTGTCAGTTTTATTGTAACCATTCAGGCATGGTAAACTTACAAGTGCGCCATTCTGGGTTTATTTTCACATACGTCGCGCTCGATCTAGTTTTCACCCAGTTTTCCACAACCTTTTGCTTGCGGTTTGCAAGAGCTAATTCCTGAATCTGTTGATAATCGTTCTGAATATTGGCAACGTGAGGCGTTGTTTTGTTTTTTAGTTTTATAATTTTATAGAGAGTCCGCGACCGTTCATCTTTAGCCTCAAACGGCATCGACATATCACCCTTGAGGAGTCTCTGTAAAACCAGATTTGTTTCAGGATCAATATGTTTGGTTTCAAACCGTGGCGAACCCGTGTATTGGTTTACCATTAAACCACCGTTGTTACTCGTCGCTTTATCGTCAGAGTAAGCCATTGCCGCCGCTTCAAATGAAATTTTCCCCCCAGCAATTTGGCTCGCGATACTATCTAATTTAGACTTCGCCTTTAGCTTGTCGTCGTTATTTATTTTGGGGATAATCAGAATATGACGCACGTTAATCTGCTCATCGCCCTTCTTGTCAATCAGTTGAATAATATGTAAGCCGAATTCACTTTCAATTACCCGCGATATTTGCCCATCGCGTAGGTTGAAGGCTGCCGTGGCGAACGTTGGGTCGAGATCAGTACGATTAATAAATCCCAGTTCCCCACCATTTTTGGCCGACCCCGGATCTTGCGAATACAGAATGGCAAGTGTGGCAAAGCTCTCGCCTTTAAGCACACGATCTCGTAATTGTTCCAATTTTTTTGTAGCCGCATCCTTCTCCTCCCGGCTTATAGGCGGGCGTTGCGTAATTTGTTGAATTTCATATTCCGCTTCAACCATCGGCAAACTATCGGCGGGTATTGTCGAATAAAAGTTTCCAACTTCTTGCGGAGTAATGTTTACGTCTTTCGTAATTTCATTTTGCATCCGTTGCGAAACCATCTGATCTTTCACCACTTCTGCAAATTCCGCTTTAATCTCTACCATAGTCTTACCAAAATACCGCTCAAGGGCATCCTTACTTCCAGCCTGACGCACATAATCTTGCATCCGCATATCGAGGTTGCTACTTACTTCGTCATCAGACACTTCAATACTATCCAATTCGGCCTGAGCCAGTAGTAGTTTTTGGAAAAGCATTCCCTCCAACAACTCGCATTTGCTCTGATTACCTACCCTATAACCCTGAGCCTGTTGCTGAAGGTATTGAGCTTCGATGTTCGATAAGAGTATAGGCTTACTGCCCACAACAGCAATAACTTCATCTACCAGTATTTGCTCCTGTGCACGAACGTACCCAATGGCAGAAAGCGCCACGATGAGCGTGAAAATAATTTTGCGCATATTTATCTATTTTCTTCTATTTATTTTTCTTTTCAATTTTGTTTGGTATAATCTCGAAATACTCATGACTATACCCATCTTTATATATATTGGCTTTAAGTTCGTTAATCAGTTCGGCCTTACGTTTGGTGAGCAGCACCTTCTTAATTTTATCACGAACAAAATCCAGCGGTGTTTGTTGGCCTTCAATCCGATGCTCTTTAATATAGGCAATGTAATAATACAAAGAATCTCTGGATTCGATCAGGTTTTTATTTTCAAGGAAGTCAGTCGGATTATCAATTTGTTTTGGTAAGTCAATTTGCAAGGTACTAAACGGAATCCAATCGTGGTTATAGGTTTTAAACTTCACAGCATTCGTATAACCATAATCGTCAATACGCACCAGATCCTCCTTGTCGTCAGATTTTAGCCACTGTTTCAACTGATCCACATCTGGCACATCCGTGGGAAGTTGCATAAAAACAGCCCGAACCACATTGCTCGCCAATTTAAAATCGGGCGTATGCGCCTTATAATATGTCGCCATTTCGTCCTCAGAAACATTCGTATCAAGTTTTTGTTGCGTAAAAACCTCCAGATAACGATCAATCAGCAATGCCGAACGATAATCTTCTATTTCCTGATCAATCTCCTTCTGATCGTCACTCAAATTAATTTCGGCTTTTTTTATCAACAATTGTTTTTTAATCCACTGATCAATGTACATTTCAACAATTCGCGTACTATCTTCAGCCGACAACTCAGCACTAATAAGATCGGCCACATCTTTTTCATACAAATATTTGTCGAATACCCTTGCAATTTGAGCCCCTTTAACATCTTCGCTATC
>JBDKHP010000280.1:0-12192 GCA_039797645.1 Bacteroidota bacterium | reverse complement strand
GGCTTCGGTAAATGTAATCGCATCGACCAAGTACGGCTCGGTAACGGTCACAGATTTGCCCGATTTTTGGTCGATTCTATCGTATCGTACCTTGCATTCAAACCAATTATTCATGCTTCATTTGTTTTTAGTGAGCAGCGTAAAAGTAAAATTTTGGGGTCAGTTCTCAAACGATTTGTTGGGCCGATTTGAAGCTAACGAGACTGCTCCCAAGGCGTGGCGACTTACATACGGTTTATGGTCACAAATTCCCTGAAATTATTGATATCAATTACTTTATTTTCCGAGTTGTACGTATCGGTAAATGTGCTGGGTAATTTTGCATCTTTCTTATTGTTCCATTTAAACTCAAATCCATAGATTTTTCCGCTATTGTCTTCCACAAAATCGACCTCTTGCTGTTGTTTGGTTCTCCAAAAATAGCATCGCGACAAACTTTGTTTGTATTCAATTTGTTTCATCCGTTCAGAAATCAGAAAATTCTCCCACAAAGCACCCTTGTCTGCTCTTAATTCAATTGGATTGAAATTCCCAATAATCATATTCCGAACGCCATTATCGTAGAAATAAATCTTCTTATTTGTCTTTATTTCATTCCGAATATTCCTACTAAAACTACTTAGCTTAAAAATAATGTACCCCTGTTGCAGAATCTCAATATACTTGACCACGGTGTTTTTATCTGCATTAACAATCTGTGCCAATTCTGAATAATTTACTTCACTGCCAATCTGAAGCGCAAGGGCTTGCACCAATTTTTCGAGTAACTCAGGTTTGCGAATATCCGCCACAGCAAGAATATCTTTGTACAGGTAACTATTCACTAAATTACGAAGGATACTAATTTCATCGCCCGGACTATTCAACACATCCGGATAAAATCCGTAAAGAAGTCGGTTTTCTAATTGCTGAGATGCGTACAAATATCCATGGTGTTTTTCGTACTCCTCCCACGAAATCGGATACAGGTGATACTCCCATTTTCTACCTGTTAAAGGTTCATTAATTTTATTAGACAGATCGAATGACGATGAGCTACTCGTAAAAAGTTGCACATCTTTAAATCTGTCAGTAATAATTTTCATGGTGAGACCAATACCTTCGATTCTCTGTGCTTC
This sequence comes from Bacteroidota bacterium, assembly GCA_039797645.1. Classification (GTDB taxonomy): domain Bacteria; phylum Bacteroidota; class Bacteroidia; order Bacteroidales; family JBDKHP01; genus JBDKHP01. The sequence continues at coordinate 11,074 of JBDKHP010000280.1, read as the reverse complement.
GTCGATAAACACAAATTTGTAACGCCCAAGAATAGAACGGATTTGCTCTGTACTGGGTTCTGTTAATAAGGCCCTTGTTTTAGGGTCGTCTCCGTTTAGAAACAAATACTCTTTTGAACTAAGTAAGGACTCAACTAAAGTAGTTTTGCCAACTTGCCTTGGTCCGATAATCACGATTGCTTTTCCGGTTGCAATTCGTCTTTCAATTTCTGTGCTCAAATATCTTGCGTACATCCTTTTTCCCGTAAAGTTATAACTTTCGGGGATTATAATCACCAAAAGTTATAACTTTTAGTGATTAGCCTGAATTTGCGCCAATTTATGACACCGTTTACACACACCATGGTTTGTAAATTTTGACGCAAAAGTGCGAACTTTTTCACATGACAATTCATAAAGCAATCGGAATAAAACCGAAACGAACGCACCCAACTCGGAGTCCCGAAAACCACCCGAGCTAAAAGAAAAAAATAAAGATAAGGAGCTGTAACCCAACAATATTTGTAAAGGCTGCTGCCGGCTATCCGCTTGTAGTCCTCGCAAACGGGATCGAAACCACTTGGCCGCCAGTGTATTTCAATCCGACTCCAGTACAAAAGGCAATTCCGTCACATTGCTGTGGGCTACCGCTACTATCCGGGCTAGTTCGGTCGGCAGCACCGTTTGTAACGCCGTAGGTACACAATACCCGCACTTTACTTTGGCCTACGGCCATGTGGCATTACCACAACAGCGCATTTGGGGCAAAGCGTCCCATTAAAGAGCACGTCTTGGCGGTACACTACGCCCGAAATACTGATGCAATTTTCGGTTAATATATACAATCAAACTCTACGATATTCACTAACTTTGTAAAAATGAGAACGAATATGAGAAGTAAAGGCAAATTACCCTTAGGAAAGAGTACATTTAGCGACATTCGCTTGCCCGAAAACAATTACCTGTACGTGGACAAAACCCAATTTGTTCACGATTTAGTGACAAATGGGACTTACTACTTCCTTTCCCGCCCACGCCGTTTCGGGAAATCTCTTTTTTTAGATACGATTTCCGAACTTTTCAAAGGCTCAAAAGAACTTTTCGAGGGACTTTACATTTATGACAAATGGAATTGGGCACAAACTTTCCCAGTCATAAAGATAGACTTCACGACTGGCGACATGAGTTCGGCACAAAATCTTAAAGTACGCATTCATGATATACTTACTCAGAATATGCGACTTTTACCCAAGGAACATAAAATTCTTGAAAGCACAGATTTAGGCTCGAAATTTCAGTGGTTAATTTCTGAACTAGCCGAGTATTATAACCAAAAAGTTGTAATTCTCATCGACGAATACGACAAACCTATCATCGACAACCTGCAAGTAGAGCGTAAAGAAGTGGCCATAGCGGCACGTGAGATCCTCAGAAATTTCTTCAGTGCCATCAAAGCCAGCGATGCCCATATCCGTTTTGTATTTATGACGGGGGTAAGCAAATTCACACAAATGAGCCTTTTCAGCGGACTCAACAATCTGAGAGATATTACAATAAATGCACAATTTTCGTCCATCGCAGGATATACCCAATCTGATTTAGAAACCGTTTTTGCCGATTATCTCGAAAATGTCGATAAAGAAGAAGTAAAACGCTGGTACAACGGCTACAATTTTCTGGGAGAACCCGTATATAATCCTTACGATATTCTGTTGTTTTTTTCCAACGAAAATGTATTCGACAATTATTGGTGGGAAACAGGAGGAACACGGTTTTTAATCGACATTTTAAAAGAAGGCAAACATTTTATTCCAGATTTAGGAAATTTGCTGGTCGGAAAAGAAATTTTAAATGCTTTCGATATCGAACATATCGAACTCTCTGCATTGCTTTGGCAAACTGGCTACCTAACCTTTGGCGAGACAGAAACACTTTTAGGAACGACATATTTTCGTCTAAAAGTCCCAAATTTCGAAGTCCAAAGGTCTTTGAATACTTTGTTTTACAATTATCTAACAAATTTAGGTGCCGAAAAATTGCGGAATACTCAAATTATTCGATTCATCCTAAAAAATGATTTTAACGAATTAAAAAAGCAACTCACCGCACTTTTTGCAGCCATTCCGTATCAGAATTACGTGAATAACAATCTGGCTAATTACGAAGGTTATTACGCCTCAGTACTTTACACATTTATGGCAAGTCTCGGTTTTAGCGTAATAGCCGAAGACACCACCAACACAGGCCGTATCGACATGACCCTTATTGCACCCCAAAGCATTGTAATTATTGAATTTAAAGTCGATAAAAGCGAAGAAGCAGCACTCGAACAAATTAAATCCAATCTTTATTACGAAAAGTATTTGTCAGAAGGGAAGGAAATTTATCTCGTAGGCATTCATTTTTCGAGTAAAACAAAAAATATTGACGGTTTTGTGTGGGAGAAATTCCAATAAACCGTAGGAAACAAAAAATAAAGGTAAGAAGCTGCCACGAAACAATACTTGAAACCCCGCTACCAGTTATCCGCTTATAGTCCTCGCAAACTGATAGCCGGCAGCGAGGTTTCAAATATTGTTGGGCTACAGCTCCTTATCTTTATTTTTTTGTTTGTTTTCGGATGGGTTTTACACGATTTGTTGCTTTATGGCGATGCGAATGAGATCGGCGGCGTTGTTGACGTTGAGCTTTTTCATGATGTGGAGACGGTGCGTTTCGATGGTACGGACGGAGATTTGTAGCTCGTCGGAGATGGTTTTGTTGCTGTGGCCGTTTACGATTCGTTCGAGGATTTCGTGCTCGCGTTTGGTGATGTCGTAGGTGCTGGCGCGGTTGTAGGTGTCGGTTTGGGTGCTGGGGCTGCTGGCTTCGGGCGTGGTGACGCCGTGTAGGTATTGGTCTATTATGATTTGGGAGACTTCGCTGCTGTAGTATTTTTCGCCGTTGGCTATTTTGTGGATTGCTTTGAGGAAACGTGGTTTGTCGGTGTCTTTGAGGATGTAGCCGTAGGCTCCGTATTTTACGGCGTTGAGGACGTATTCTTCGCGGTCGAACATGGATAGGATGAGTACACGAACGGGTGAGTTGGCTTGGGTGAGGGCTTGGGTGGCTTCGATGCCTGTCATTTGGGGCATACTGATGTCCATAATGAGTACGTCGGGTTGGTGCTCTAGGGCGAGTTCTACGGCTTCGCGGCCATTGGCTGCTTCGGCTACGATTTGGAGGTCTTGTTCGGATTCAAGCATTTGTTTGATTCCTGTGCGTACGATTTCGTGGTCGTCGGCAAGCATGATCCTAATGGTTGTCTGCATTGTGTTGTGTATAAATGTCGTTTTCGATAGGTAATTCGAGAAATATTTGTGTGCCCTGCCCAGGGCGCGAATTGATGTAAAGGCTTGCGTTGATGAGTGCTGCACGTTCGCGGATGTTGTTGAGTCCGTTACCTTGGGTTTTGAGTGTGCTGGTGTCGAAACCTTGGCCGTTGTCGTCGATAGTGAGTATGATGTGCTCGATGGTTTTGGTGAGCCGCACGCGTATTTGGCTGGCCTGCGAGTATTTATAGGCGTTGTTGATGCATTCTTGGCAAATGCGGTAAAGGCTGATTTCGATATTGGTATGCAGTCGCTGCGGTAATTCTAGGTTTTGGGTGTACTCAATGGGGATGTTGCCGGTGTTCCAACGGGGGGAACATAGCTCGCGTATGGCGGGTTCTAGGCCATAGTCGCGCAGTACGACGGGTAGCAGGTTGGACGATATGCGGCGGGTTTCGCGGATGGTATTGGTGAGTAACTGCTTGAGACTGTCGATTTTCTGTTGTTCTTTGGGCTGGTCGTGGCTGAGGGATTCGAGTCCGAATTTGAGGGCTGTGAGCATCTGCCCTACTCCATCGTGTACTTCTTGTGCCATGCGTTTGCGCTCGGATTCTTGTCCGTCGATGATGGATTGGGAGCGAATTTTTTGTTCGTTCTGTTGCTTGAGCAATCGCTGGTCGTTGTAGGCTTGTAGTTTGAGTTCGGTTTCTTTGCGTTTGGTGATGTTGGAACAGATTGCAAGGTATTGGTACAACTGTCCGTCCATGGAAACGATGGGCATGAGGGTGACGTCGAGCCAAAAGAATGTGCGGTCTTTGGCATGGTCGTAGATTTCGCCTTGCCAGATTTTGTTGGCTTGTTGGTTTTGGCCGATGTGGTTGTAGATGATGCTTTCTTCGCCCGTGATTCGATTCTCGAAGAGTCGGTGGCCGATGAGTTCTGTGGGTGTGTATTTGGTTACGGTGCAGTAGTGATCGTTGGCGTAGGTAATGTGGCCCTGGCTGTCGGTTTTTACCATGATGGTGGCTGCATCGAGGGCGTAGCTAATGTCGCGAATATCTTTGTTGGTACGGAGTAGGCTTTCGTTTGCCTCTTGAAGTTCTTCGGCAAGGCTGTTGGCATGTATTTTTGAGAGCCGCAGGGTGTAGATTACGCGTTTGATGCGCCTCCCAAGGGGGTAGAATATGAAGATGGCTTCGAGACTGAGGACAACAATCACCACAAGCAACAGGCTGTTTTCTATATACTTAAGTTTGTTCTGTTTGGCAGAGGCTTCGTTGGCGTAGGTGTTTACAATGTGATCCATTCCGGCCAAGAAGTAGGGCTCTAGCTGGAGTATTTGCTGCTGCCAATGGGGCAAACTGTCGTTGTAATGGGTAGTTGCACTGCTGCATATCTGGTTTGCGAGGTGGCTGATGGAATCGAAATAACCTTGCAAGTTGTCGAAACTTTTGCTTATTTCGGGAGAGTTGCGCCCACTTAGCCCCTTGCTTGTATCGCGTATTTTGAGTGCTTGGTGGTAACTTGTCCATTCCAGATTAGCTTGTCGGAGCTCTAGTTGTGCATCAGTTTGTGCACAAGATTGTATTTGTAGTGCAATTTTTGCAATTTTCTGACTCAGCATCCGCTGTCGGCCCGCGATATTTATTATCTTAGAATCGTTGTTTTGCTGAGCTATAAGATCTTGTACCAATTGATTGCTAATGATTGATACCAAGGCTACTGTGGTGAGTGCCAAGCCGTACATCACATTAAAATACCGAAAGGTTCGCCGCTCGGTTTCGTGTGAAAATTGCGATTCGTTATTTTTGCTTGTACGTAAATATGACATTTTGCTCGGGGTCTGGTCAGTTTTAACACAAAATTACGTAAATTTACTGAAAACTACGCAAAGATGACAGTACAAGAAGAATTGTCGGTACTCTTAAAGCATAAGGGGATTGGACCTAGTGGCAGCAAGAGTTTGAAACAAGAGGATATTGCACGGCTTCGTGTTTTATTGCTCGACCAAAGTTGCGCTAAAGTAAGCAAAGCGACCATTCTCACAGCTTTATTGACGCTCCCGCCAAACGATGCAGAAAAAGAATATTTGCATTTTCTGAAACAGAACTTTCGCTCGGAAATTGACGAAGATTTGTGGGGCTTTTTTGACGATGCTTATGCCGATGCAAAACAGCGAAGTATCAACCGGGTAATTGCCCACGAATCCTTGGCATTCGATGAAGCTTCGGAGCTACTCGCCGAATTATTTGACGCTGCACCAGAGTTTCAGTTGGCCGCATTTTTAGAAGCCGAACGCCTCAAACGAGAAACTTACGACGAAAACTTGGCATTCTTGCAAGTGATGCAAGCCCAAATAACGCCAGTATATGCAGACATTCCACTACTCATAGAGTTCGGCGACAGCTACGACGGCTGCAACCGCAACCCATCGTTGAATTTATTCGTGGCGTGTATTCTGGCCGCAGCTGGATACCCATGTTTGGTACAAGGAGCCGAATGGCACGCTCCCAAAGAAGGGCTCACCCACCACGCAATCCTGAAAAAAGGCGGCAAAAACCCCTACGTTTCAGTAGAAGAAGCGGCGGCACAATTGGCCGATCCGTCGATTGGTTGGGCATATTTGGATCAGTCGGTGGTCGATCCCAAAGTACATGCCATGCGTCAGATGCGCCGCGAAATGGTGAAGCGTCCGTTTTTGGCAACTTTCGAGAAAATGCTGCAACCCATTCGCGCCCAAAAGAATTACTTACTTACGCAATATACGCACAAGCACTACAAACTCGAAATTGCCAAATTGGTTCAGAATCATTGCAGCTTCGAGGCTGCACTCCACATAAAAGGTATTGAAGGCACAAGCATGATAAACCCCACCGATACCGAAGCGGTGTTCATTACACCTTCCGAAGTAAAGGAACTCACACTCAACGGCACCCATTGGGGATTTAGTCAGCCGCTAAAGAAACTCGAAAAGGCGTCTCCTTGGTACGTACATGCCATTGGTATGTCGCTTATCAACACGGGCGATCACGACTATTCAGAATTTATTACCTACCAATGCGTGGCCATATTGCACCACCTACTGGGCGTCGATCCGAAAACAGCAGTTTACGAGGTGCAGCAAGCCATTGCCTCTGGCGAGGCTCTTTCACGTTGGGAACGATTGCCTTAGCCAACTACTTGGTTGACAAACACAAAAAAGGAGTCAGGCAGATAGCCTCTCCTTTTTGTATTTGTGTACCTAGCAACCGATACAATCGTCATTAACTTGCAAGCTACTCACAAGCTTGGCAAGGTTTTGGGATATAGACAATAGAAACGGAACCGTTTCTATATTTCAAATACAGGCTACAGAAAATGGATTATCTGATTTTGGCATTCAAAGCATTGGTGATATTGGCAGCCGCCTGTATGGTGAGTGGGGTACTTATACCCACAATCATTAAAGTAGTGCGCGAACGCAACCTCTACGATGTGCCCAACGAACGCGCCTCGCATACCATTATCACCCCTACACTTGGTGGCTTTGCTGTGTACCTCTCGATCATGCTCATATTCCCAATTTTTGCCCGCGATTTGGAATGGCGCACTTGGCGGTACTTCTTTGCGGCGAGCATTCTCATATTTTCGGTAGGCATAAAAGACGATATTCTCGCCATTTCGCCACTTAAGAAATTCAGCGCACAATTGGCCGCCGCCCTTCTCCTCACCGTAGGCGGACACTTCCGCATTACCTACCTCCACGGCTTTTTTGGAATTTTCGAACTACCGTTTTATGCAAGCGTATTAGGCAGTATGTTACTTTATGTTGCCATAATGAATGCCTACAACTTCATAGACGGCATAGACGGTCTCGCGTCTGGCGTCGGCATTTTACACGCCCTCATCTTTGGAGTTTGGTTTGGCTTCGACCAGCAGTATGCGCTCTCGGTACTCGCGTTCACCCTCGCGGGGGCACTCATGGGCTTCTTCTACTACAACGTATTCAGCAAAGATTACAAGATATTTATGGGCGACACAGGCTCGCTCACCCTAGGGCTTATTATCAGTATCCTAGCCGTAAAATTCAACGAACGCAACATCGTACAAATCACTTGGTGGCAAGTGTCCTCAGCCCCATCGGTACTCTTCGCCATAATGGCACTACCCATGTTCGATTTTTTGCGCATAATATTCGTCCGTTTGGTACTCGGATTGCCCATTTCTGCACCCGACAAACGCCACCTACACCACCGTATGTTGCGACTGAACCTAAGCCACCGTACTAGCACATTCTGGCTAATTGGCATAAGCCTGCTATTTGCCATATTTGGTTTATACTTCAACTATATAAGTATCAGACGCTTGCTATTGCTCGAAATTCTAATCGCAATGACACTCTCCTACATACCCACATTTATATACGACCAACGCAAAAAACGCAAGCAACAAAAGAACAATACAAAGCAGAATCCGTAAATTGCCAAGTATTTAGTAAGCAAAATATGAAACGATTTACACTGTATCTACTCGCAAGCCTCCTCGCCACAAGCCTACAAGCGCAAGTAGCCAACCTGAGCATGAACCCGATTATAGAAGCCCAATACCTTGATACCCTATACCTTAAAACCAACACACACAGCTCAATACGCCCATTCTTGGTAAAAGACATTGGCGGCTACAACACGCTGAAATACTTCATGCCCCTAATAACAGACAGCCGAAGCTGGAATAAATTCTTAAATGCCCAGTTCTTCCCGTTTAACATACAAGGATATAAACTGCAAATAAACCCAATCTTCACCACGGAGATAGGCCCTGTTTATACACTCGCCGTAGATTACGAAAAAGACCGAAAACTCAAGGTACAAGACCTCCAACTCGGTTTCGAGGCCAAAGCCAACATAAACCCAAACCTTGCGTTTTGCTTCGATTTTATCTTCCAAAACTGGACATCGCCCGAATACCAACGCCCTCGAATAGATTCCACCCACGTAATACCCCAAACTGGAATTTACAAAAACGGCGACAGTTTCGGCTACGCAGCCTATTATTGGCAGGGGCACCTATCGTACAGCCCCCTACCTTACCTTAACTTCCAGATTGGCAAGGAGAAACACTTCCTAGGCGACGGCTACCGCTCGCTCTTTTACTCCGACAATGCACCCTCGCAGCCGTACATCAGTGCCACCGTAGAAGTCGGTAAAATAAAATACCAATTCATGGTAAGCCAAAACACCGGTTACAATGGCGCCGTACCTAGCGAACGCTTCAGCACGAAATACATCACCACCCATTACCTAAGTTATAATGCCACCAAGTGGCTCAATCTCAACTTCTTCGAGACAGTAATACAACAAGCCACCGACACCGTAGGCCACCGAGGCTACGAAATCAATTACCTCAACCCCGCCCTCTTCCTACGCCCCATCGAATTTAACATCGGCTCGCCGGACAACGCACTCCTAGGCATGGGTTACAAAATAAACCTCAGCCCCCACTACCAAATTTACGGACAATTCCTGCTCGACGAACTTATCGTGAGCAACCTCCTTTCCAACAACGGATGGTGGGGTAATAAATACGCCATACAATTCGGACTGAAAACCGTAGAGCCATTCAAAATCAAGGGTTTGCAAGTACGACTAGAAGGCAATATGGCCCAGCCCTACACCTATTCACACGGCATTATGTCCGAGAACCTGAGCAATCTATACCAACCTATAGCCCACCCCTTGGGCGCCAATTTCGTAGAACTACTCAGCACTGCACGGCTACAACGTGGCCGAATCGGCATCAGTTACATGGCCAGTTACGCCCAAAAAGGCCTCGATACCCCGGGCAAAAACTACGGCGGCGACATCTTCAAAAACTACGAAACCCGCACCGTACCCGACGAAACCCGCTACGTACCCGAACACTGGGAAGGCACCGAAGACTTCGGCCACCACCTTCTACAAGGTCTCCGCACCACCTACATCTACACCGAAGGCCGCTTTTACCTTATTATCAACCCCAAACTAAGGTTAATTGGCGAAATAGGCCTACGCTCCATCCGTAGCAAAAACATAGAAACCAGCACCAACTACACCTATGGCTTCATCGGTATCCGCACCCTACTCAACCGCCCCACCGACGATCATTAAACCACCCGCAAGCAAAAGAGGCGGTAGGTAGCTACAAAGTTGTAAATCTTATAGTTCGTTTTGAACGTTGATGAAGCAACTAGGTCGTATCGAAGCATGAAGCAATGCCATAGAGATGCTGTATTTGGCCGTTAGATAGTGTTCCTCCTTATGTACATAAGGGAACAAACTCTGGCTAGTTCGGACGGCAGTAGCATTTGTAACACCGTAGGTGGGCTGGATCGGTACTTCTGTTGGCCTTCGGCAGGCTTCAACAAGGCTCTGCTTCTTTGTATTTAGGGCGGGTTTGCTTTTGGCTCCATGGCCACAGGCCAACAGAAAGTGCTGGCCCAGCGTACCTACGGCGTCGCAGATGGAGCTGCCGCCCCAACTAGCCCGGATCGCGGCAAGTAGCCCACAGCACGAGTGGAGTGGCCTTTTGCAGAGCGGCTCAATTGGAATACAAGAGTTGCCAAGTGATGTCGTACCCGTTGCGAGGACTACAGCCAAGAGCCGGTAGCCGCCTTTACAAATATTGTTGAGCTACAGCTCCTTATCCTTATTTTTATTTTTTTTCTTTGGGTTGGAATCGCGTTTTGGATTCTTCCCGATAGAAGCTTCAGGATAAGAAACTGGCTGTTGGGGCTAAAAAATGTGAATTTACCAACGTCCGAAATGGGCTTCAGCCACACCGTGCAGCCCATCGACCACGATCCAGTTGCCTTCCAGACGAATGCGACCATGCACTTTTACGTGCATTTCGCGGTGCGCAATTTTTACGAAAACTGGTAATATTGGTGGCAATGCAATCTGTTCCAGATACTGTTGTTGGGGGCTTACGTGCAGTTCTATGTCGGGCGAAGTAAGCTGCCATTCGCCTGCGTCGATCGCCACCAAAGGGTTCAGCTCAAAAGTAACGGAGGCGGACAAGCGTATCCAGCGGTCTGCAAACTGCTGATACGCTGGGTCGTTTACCAATACTTGGGTGTAACATTGGCCGTTGGGGCCGTAATTTACTAAGGAGGCGATACTTATTGTTTCGTGTTGCACGGCCAACCAATGCCAACGGCAGTTGCTAGGGAGTTTCCCGAAATTGTGATCGGAGTAGGCCAGCGCATTCGCCACTTTATGCGTAACACCGTCTAAACTGAACTGTCCATTGGTCTGTAAACCAAACTGATGCACAAAACCATACCAATCTTTGCCATTGTCTTCTAATTTGGTAAAGGGCGGTAGGCTTGGCTCAAAGTTCAGCTTGGCTGTGTAACGGGGGTGTGCAAGGTGTAAGAATAAGCGTCCGTTGGTTTCGCCGCGAAACGAAAAAGAGTAGGTTTTGGCAGCGTAGGCCATTGAGAATCCGCCCTCGTATATTTCGGTACGCAAGTACATACGCTTGCTGAAATGGATAGGCTCGGGCAACTTGGGGTCGAAAATGCTAAGGCTAAACTGATCGATCACATTGAGTCTGGCGCAAAAGAAACTGAAGTAGATGCCACTTTTCGCGTCGTAAAAACCGGTAAACCACCACTCCTTGAGGCGCATTTGAGTGGGAAATTTCAGAATATTGTATTCAAACTTTGGTGAAAGCATGTCCATAACGGCAAATATGATATAGGGTTTAGCGTTACGCAAAACGATAGAACACAAGCCTTTCATTCTGTAACTTGCGCACAAGTTACA
>JBDKHP010000279.1:0-3464 GCA_039797645.1 Bacteroidota bacterium | reverse complement strand
ATACGAAGTCCTTGGTAATAAGCGCATAATGACCACACACATCCCACACTTACTCATCGTTGGCGGTGCAAGCCGCAACGTCGGAAAGACGACTTTCCTCCGGGCACTTATCTGTCATTTTGCCGCCACGCACCGAGTTGTAGCCGTTAAAATTAAAACCATCCGCACTGGCGATAGTTTTTTTCACGGTCGCGACACACATCCACTCGTCGGGAATTTCGAAATTACCGAAGAAACACCCGACGGAACGGAAGACGGCCCACTCATGTTGCAGGCCGGAGCACAACAAGTATTTCGGATAAAATGCCACGATTGGGCACTCGCCGAAGCGTGGCAAGCTTGCACCGAACGGATGCAACAGGCCGAGATGATAGTGTGCGAATCGAACAGTCTGCGCCTGCATATCAGTCCGGGCTTGTTCCTGCTGATAAAACACCGCGAACGCCCTACCAATCTGAAACCCAGTGCCCACGAAGTGGAACATTTGGCCAGCCGTATCGTCTGGACAGACGGCACGCAGCACGATTTACTTCCGACATCGCTTATATTTACCCACGGACAATGGCGGTTGCCTGCATTGGCCACAGAACATGAATTAACCCCACAAAACAATCCTTGCAACACGAAGCATCATGGTGACATTTGAACAAGCTTACGAAATAATTAGTACCATATCTGTGTGTCCCACAAGGGAAACGACCAGTTTACGCGATGCATTAGGCCGTGTACTGGCGCAAGAAATTATTGCAGATGCCGATCTTCCGGCCTTCGATCGTTCGGCCATGGATGGCTACGCCTGCCGACTTGCCGATCTGGACAAGCCTCTTACGGTTTTAGAAGTAATTGCGGCCGGAGCATGGCCTACCCGCGAAATTGGCGCGGGCGAATGTGCCAAAATTATGACAGGCGCACCCACTCCCAAAGGCGCAGAATTGGTGATAATGGTAGAAGATACGCTCGTAAATACCGATGGTACAGTTTCTTATACGGGTAAAGCCCTGCCGCATACCTGCGACACCGCCCACAAAGTACCGAATAATATCCGCTACTGTGGCGAAGACCTAAAAGCTGGTGATTGTATTCTCGGTGGGGGCCAAATTATTAACCCCGCAATTGTGGCCAGTTTGGCCACGATAGGCTGCACACATCCTGAAGTATTTACCCGACCCAAAGTTGCGGTAATCAGCACAGGCAACGAACTCGTAGAACCCGGAATGTCGCTTCGCGAAGGAACAATCCGCAACAGCAACGGCCCGCAGCTTGTGGCGCAACTTCTCCAGAGTGGGGCAGAACCCATCTACATGGGCATTGCGCCCGACGACAAAGAGGCTACCGCTGCAATGCTGCAACAAGCTATGCAACAGGTAGATATGATACTCTTTAGCGGTGGGGTATCCATGGGCGATTTCGATTTTGTGCCCGAAGTGCTTGTCGAAGCAGGGTTTGAAATCGACTTCGATTCTGTGGCTGTGCAGCCGGGCAAGCCTACGCTGTTTGCGCACAAAGGTGCACAATTTTGCTTCGGTCTGCCGGGCAATCCAGTTTCTGCTTACATCCAATTTGAACTCTTGGTTACACCTCTCATTTGCCGAATGAGCGGCCATACAATTCATACAAAAGATATTCTGCTCCCCTTGGCCGACGATTTCCAAAGGAGCAAGGCCAAGCGTCATTCGTGGATTCCAGTGGCCATTATTAACGGCACGATTCATAAAATCCGATACAACGGCTCTGGCCACATTAGCGCATTGGCGCAAGCCGACGGCTTTATTTCATTTCCAATTGGTATTTCACATCTAAAAAAAGGAGAACTTACAAATGTTCGACAGATATAACAGGAAAGTAAATTACCTACGCGTGTCGGTTACAGATCGCTGCAACCTGCGTTGCGTGTATTGTATGCCCGAAGACACCACCTTTATGCCAGCAGACCAGCTGCTTACCATCGCTCAAATTGTCGATACTGTGAAGCACAGCGTTTCCCAAGGCGTTGATAAGGTGCGCATTACGGGTGGCGAACCCACCGTGAGGCCAGATATTGTAGAACTTGTGGCCAGTGTCGCCGCGATACCGGGCATTAAAGACCTCGCGATGACAACCAACGGCATCATGCTCCAGCAACTTGCCCAACCGCTTGCCCACGCCGGACTCATGCGCGTAAACATCAGTCTGGATTCTATGGATCCCGAGCGTTTTCGGGCAATTACCCGACGTGGCGATATTCAGAAAGTTTTCGATGGGATTGAAGCTGCAAAGAAGGCAGGCCTTTCGCCCATCAAAATTAACTGCGTAATTCGAGAATCGTCCGACGAACCTGATGCACAAGCCGTGCGGGCGTATTGCGAAGCCAATGGTTTGCAAATTCGCTACATTCGCGAAATGAACCTCTCCATGGGCGAGTTTTGGCATGTAGAAGGTGGCGATGGCGGCGATTGCGAAAACTGCAACCGCATGAGGCTTACTGCTGACGGAAAATTCAAACCTTGCCTCTTCAATAACCTAGAATTCGATACCAAAACCTTGGGCATAGAAGAGGGGCTAAAAATGTCGCTCGACCAAAAACCCAAAGACGGTTCGGTAAATACCCAGAACAGATTTAACAATATCGGTGGGTAATTTTGAAACTTTTTTCGTTACTTACACATTCATTCCAAACTAAAAAAGAACGCATAAAATGGCACAGATTAATCCGTATTTTACTTTCAATGGAAATGCCCGCGAAGCGATGGAGTTTTACCAACAATGCCTTGGTGGCGAACTTGTTGTAATGCCCATGAGCGAAGCACCGATGGCCGACACGATGCCCCCCGAAGTACAGAATTTAGTAATGCACGCCACCCTGAAATCCGACGATTTTGTGTTGATGGCCTCAGATAGTTTTCAAGGAGAGGTCGGTTTTGCTGACTCGGTAAATATCTCCCTCAACTTCCAGAGTGCGGAAGCCATAGAGACTACTTTTGCCAAATTTGCTGAAGGAGCTAAAATTACCATGCCACTTGCCAAACAATTCTGGGGTGCTACTTTCGGCAGCCTTACCGATAAGTTTGGAATTCCGTGGATGTTCAACTTTGATGAAGCTCCTGCGCAATAAGTAATTAGAAAAAATATTGCCGCATTTACAGCATCCGTAGTCGCGAGGCATTAATCCATACCGCACCCCAAAAAGCCCAGCGATCGAAAAAAAAATAAAAAAAAGGATTTGGAGCGGGAGCGAAACATTACTTATATACGACTGCTGCCGGCTATCCGCTTGTAGTCCTCGCGTTCGGGTACGAAATCAACTGGAAACCCTTGTATTTCAGTCGAAAAGCATCAGCTTGCTGCCACCGCATCACGCCGCTGTGGGCTACCGCTACTATCCGGGCTAGACCCATCGGCAGCAGCATTTGTAAGGCCGTAAGTACGCAATACCAGCACTTTACATTGGCCTACGGCCATGAAGCCAAAGCATTTCCCCGTAATCC
>JBDKHP010000278.1:0-3803 GCA_039797645.1 Bacteroidota bacterium | reverse complement strand
CGCTTGTAGTCCTCGCGTTCGGGTACGAAATCAACTGGAAACCCCTGTATTTCAGTCGAAAAGCATCAGCTTGCTGACACCGCATCACGCCGCTGTGGGCTACCGCTACTATCCGGGCTAGACCGAATGCCCACTCTCCAAAACCACGCCGTAGTCAGGCTTGGCAAACCCACCAGTTGGCCTACGGCCATGAAACCTGTACGACATACCTACGGATAGGCATATATCTGCCCCAAAAAAATAGCCCCCCGAACAATTCGGGAGGCCGCTCTATTTATCAAACAATCTACAACATTACAACATTCAGTCAGCAGATCAGAAACCCACGCGTCTATTCTCACTCGACCCGCCACTACGCGACGATCCCCCCGAACTACTCCCACTCGAACCAGCCCCGTTGTCAGATTTCGGTTTACCACCAGGAACCGAACGCAAAACTTCCGAAATATCGTCTGGCGCAATTGTGGCCAAATCCACATTTTCAACCTTCGCAAGCGAAGCCACCCGCATCGACTGGCTTTGTACCACTTTTTCAAAAATATTACGCACCATTCGAGCATTACCAAACGACTTGTCGCGTACGCTGTACACCCGTTCAAAATGGTCAGCAAGCAACGCCAATCCCATTTCGTTCACCACATAACCCTGCTTGTGTGCCACACGCGAAAAGATCTCGCACAACTCGCTCGGCAAATAATCCTCAAAGGTAAAATACCGACTAAAACGCGACTCTAGCCCCGAATTACTCTCCACAAAACGCTGCATATCGTCCGGATAACCTGCCACAATCACCAACAAGCGATCGCGGTCGTCTTCCATCCGTTTGAGCAAGGTGTCAATAGCTTCTTGTCCAAAATCATTTTGCCCGCCACTACTAAGCGTATAAGCTTCATCAATAAACAAAATGCCATCCATCGCTTGGTCTATTACAGCGTGGGTACGTGTGGCAGTTTGCCCAATATATTCGGCTACCAATTTCCCACGATCTACTTCCACCACATGACCTTTAGCTAAAACACCCAACGCTTTAAAAATCTTACCCAACAAACGCGCCACCGTCGTTTTACCCGTTCCTGGTCCACCCTGAAACACCGTGTGCAGATTAATCTTGCTAGGTGGCAAACCCTGCAATTTTCGCATCTCTTGTACCTTAATGAACTTCGCAAGCTTGTCGATATCCAGTTTAATGTTTTCCAACCCCACAATCTCGTTTAGCTCTTCCATTACCAATTCAATGTTTTCCGACGGATCTTCCACAAAATCGTTTTTCACAGCCTCTTCCACATCGGCCAAAGTTATCGATGTAAGTGCTCGCGACTTTTCGGCCGCAGTTAGTTTTGCAAGAAGCCCCACAATTCGGTTCGATTGAATCCGCGTAATTTCCTGAAACAAGTTCCGCACCGTCCGCCCATTACCAAACGACTTGTCGCGGGTACGGTACAAATAATCAAAATACTTGTGCAGTTTATCCAAACCCTCTTGTTCACACAGATAATCCCGCGAACGTGCCATGCGTGTAAACAACTCCAACATTTCGCCAGCCTTATAATCCTCGAAAGTAAAATAACGGTTAAAACGCGATTTCAGCCCAGGGTTCGAACCGATGAACTTCTTCATTTCTTCAGTATAACCAGCCACAATTACGATAATACGGTCTCGGTGATCTTCCATGCGTTTCAGCAAGGTGTCAATCGCTTCTTGCCCAAAATCGTTGCCCGAACCTTCGGGCTTGAGTGTATAAGCTTCGTCTATAAACAAAATCCCATCGAGGGCATCTTCAACCAATTTAGTCGTTTTAATTGCCGTTTCGCCAATATACTGTGCCACCAGATCAGAGCGATCTACCTCTATCACGTGGCCTTTTTTCAGAATGCCAAGCGCCTTGAATATTTTACCCAGCAAACGCGCCACAGTAGTTTTTCCAGTACCAGGCGAACCGCTAAACACGGTGTGCAACACCAATTCAGTATCAGAAAAACCCTGATCGTGACGCATTTTGGCCACCTCGATATGTTGCATGAGTTGCCTCACATCCATTTTAATTTTGTCTAGTCCCACCAAACTGTCAAGTTCTGCCAAGGCATCTTCAATAGAAACTGGAGCAGTTTCGGGTTCCACACGTGGTTTCGAGATGTCTGCATTGGTTTGTTTTTGTTCTTTGGCCAGATCCCTTGCACTCTGAAGATTCGTTGCATAGGTTTCTTCTTTGGGATCGAGTTTTACAGCCTTTTCGTAGAAAGGGATAGATTCCGCATAAAAATCGTCGTTATAAGCAGCATTGCCCAGTGAGTTGTACACTCCAGCATCGAAAGTGTACTGATCCATATACTTCCGTCCCACAGCCAAAGTGTCAGCCCAACGCTCTAAGGAGGCCAAGGCGTAAATAAGATTTTGCACCACCCTTTCGGAGTCATCGGGCTCAACATCCAAAGCTTTTTGGTAATCGGTAGCGGCTTCTTCCCACTTGTCGAGCCATGAGTATGCTGCACCTCGGGTATTGTACAAACCTGCAATATGTGGTGCTATCTCTATTGCTTTACTGAAACAGCGAATGGCTTCATTCCACTTTTCTGCCTCAAAAGCTTCGTTGGCCTTGTTTCGCCAGCGGTCCAATTCGGCCTCTTGGCTGGCTGTCAGAGAAGTTGTACTTGACGCTGAAGATGATGAACTGGACGATGAACTGGACGATGAACTGGACGATGAACTGGATGAGGAATTGGTTGCAGAAGAGCTTGATGTCTGGGCATCGCTATTGGGCATTTTTGAGGTAATGGCAATCCACATTCCGTTGCCATAGGCAAGGCTTGTGATTTGGTGGCCTTTCTCAATTTGTTTGTGGAGTTCTTCCGCCGGAAACTCTGCGCCAGTACGCCAGCCTTGGGTTTCGTAACCCGTGTTTTTAGTCATTACGGCTGCCCAAACTCCACTGCCGTAACAAAAAGAGGTAATGTCGAAGCCATCTGCCCAGCCTTTCTCAAGTTCTTTCTGCGGAAAGTTTTCGTTTGTAAACCATATTTGCTCGCCCACACCTTCAGCTTTTGACATTACAACTGCCCAAGTACCTGCTCCGTACGTTAGATGCGAAATATGCATTCCTTTGCCCCAGCCTTCTTCTATTTCTGGTTTTGGGAAATTCTGGCGTGTACGCCATATCTGATCGGTGTAGCCCGACTCTTTCATCAAAATAAGATTCCAGAATCCGTTGCCGTAGGCAATGTCGATAATGTCGTAGTCTTCTTTCCACGCCTTCGAAATCACATCGTCCGGAAATTCTTTGCGCGAAGCAAAGCGTTGTTGGCGGTAAGGCGCATTGAGTGACGTAACACACCATTTGCCACCACCATAGGCTTGTCGATACACCAACTTTTCGCTCTCCCATGTGGCGTCAATAAAAGCTTCGGGGTATTGTGCTGCAATTGCAAAGGGAGTCTTGCTCGGTACATCTTGAGCAGCAGCGTCTAAGGCCAGTTGTAAATTCCGCCTATATACTTCCTCCTTGGGGTTAATTCCAATAGCCAGTTCGTAGCAAAATTTGGCACGTGCGTTATCGTTGTCGTAGTAAAACGCAAGACCTGCCATATTGTAGCAACTGGCCGATTTTATCTCGATTTTATTGGTCATTGCATCTGTAAATACCTTACGCACAACATCCCAAACGTCCATATTTCCTGCCTGTAGAATGGCGTTTTCATAATAAACGCTAACTCTCTGGTCGAGAGCAATGGCCTTGAGGTAGGCGGTAAGCGCTTCTTTATCTTTGTTAAGGTAAGCGAGAGCAACCCCCAAATCGTTCCATGCTAAAT
>JBDKHP010000277.1:0-6489 GCA_039797645.1 Bacteroidota bacterium | reverse complement strand
CTAGCTGCATCTTGTTGGGTTCGATGCTAGGTTTTTTGTCGAATTTTGGATTCGTAATAACGGTTACTTGTAATACATACACGCCGTTAACGCCTTGTATGGGCTCGCTAATTTTGTCTTTTGCAAGGCTTGTACTTTTGCCTATAACTGCGGGTTCTACGCCCAAGCCTGGAATCTGACGCGAAGCGAAGGTTATATTGGAAGCTTCTTTTACTTCGGTTTTAAACTCGGAAGCCAATTGCTCTAGGGATTTGCCGCCTTTCATTTTGGCGATAAGCATTTCTGCTTTTTTCTGTTTGATTACTTCGGCTTGTACTTGTGGCAATACTTCGGCGAGGGTGGCTATGCCTTTTTCGTGAATGGCTGTGAGGCGTGCGATTACTAGCTTGGTGCTGAACTCGAATACTTGCGAGAAATCGCCAATTTTGGTATCCGACTCATAGGCCCATTGTACCATTTTGCGTGGGCTTTCTAGGCCTGCAATGCGGGATTCGATGGGGCTAAGGCTCGATGCTGTGCGCTTGTTGAGACCTTGGCTTGCTATGGCTTTTTCGAAATTTGCTTGGTTGGTGTTTTCTGTCGCAAATTTGTTGGCCTGTGAATATACGTCTTGGTAGGTCTGTGAACTTGCAACGATGCTACGATCTACGATGGCAACACTTACTGAATTGCTTTTTTCGCTGATTCCTGTTACTTCTACAAGGTGTACACCGTATTGGGTTTCTACTACTTGCAACTGATTCTTTGTGGCAGCAAAAATTGCGTCGTTAAATGGTTTTACCATGCGTCCTGGAGCAACCCAGCCCAAATCGCCACCCTTTTCTTTGCTGGCATCCGAACCGAATTCTGTTGCCATTTCGGCAAAGGTTTTACCAGTCTGAATTATGCGTTTGATGCTGTCGATTTTAGCTTTTGCGGCTTCTACTGTAACCCCTGCGTTGGTTGGGATTAGGATGTGGCGAACTTCAACCGAATCGGGCATTTGTTTGCGGGATACTAATTTGGCAAGTTTATATTTGCCACCTTCTTCGTAGGGCCCAAATACAAAGCCTTCTGATGCGTTAAACATTACGCTGTCGAGTTCTGTGCTTAGTGTGCCTTTTTTATAGAAACGCTCTTGGTAAGGGGTTTCGGAATTGCGGGTTACGAATCGGCTTACGTCGTTGGTGGTTTCGAATTCAGGTTTCACACCGCTGATGTATTTCATTGCTTCTTCTTTATCGGTTTTTGAAGGGAGTACTTCAAAAACAACGTAGTCTAAGTTACGGCTTTCTTCTTGCTCGAAATCTGATTTGTGTGCGTCGTAATACTTTTTGTAGTCACTTTCGTCGGCTTTAACGTCGGCGTCGGGTACGTTGGCGTAAGGTTGTGCTACGTATTTAAAATCGACCATATAGCTACGTTCGTCAAAATCTGCTTGCGCTTCGGGAGTGGTAACATAGAGACCTTTTGAAATCAGAGCCATGTATTTGGCAAAAGCGCGACGTTTTTTTATATCCTTTTTGATGAAGAACCAATACTGACGATCGGCTTCAGGAATTGTTTTGTCATTTACTTTAGCCAAAAACTGTGCAATGCCAGCTTTGTCAACCTGTCCGGTTTGTGGGTTTGTAAACAATTGTGGAATGATTGGATCGAGGTTATTACCCAAAATCAGATCCGAAAGTTCTTTTGTTCCTACCGACAGACCCAAATCATCATATTCTTCGCCCATGATTGTTTCATGGATAAGATCGTCCCAAACTTGGGCTTTAATCTGATCTGACATCGCATCGTTCACATTTCCAGAACGTTTATAGGTGTCACTAAATTCCTGTTCGCGTACAAGATAATTCTGGTACGAAATGGCTGTTCCATCTATCTCTGCGACATCAGTGGATCGTCCGCCGAATACGCCAGTTTGTCCGTTGAATAAATCTCCTACCACAAATGCCAGCAAGGCGAATCCGATAATTCCCAGCAACAAACCGCTGCGGCTCCTTATTTTCTCTAATGTAGCCATTATAACTTATAAATTAATTTGATTTACAGTACGTTGTTTTTTTTTATAGGCTGCAAATATAAAAATTTTTCAGTACGGTAAAGGGCTGTTACTTGCTTTTGGAGAGATAAGCGCGAGAAACTGCATAAAAATTGTGTTTCGACTGCCATTTTACGAATTCGGAGAAAAGGAGTATATGGTAAACTACGCAATATTGAGGCAAAAAAAAATCTGAAACTGCTGTTTCAGATTTTTGAATTTCGTAGGGGGAAATTGTTTTAGAAATGCTTAAACCCAATAATCTCGCGTACCTCTTTTACTGTTTTTGATGCACTTGCTTTGGCTTTTTCTGCACCCATACGCACCACTTTGCTTAAGTATGCTTCGTTTTGTTGAATATCGAGAATTTGTTTTCGTATGGGGCTGTTAAACTTTACAATGTCTTCGGCCAATTGTTTCTTTAAATCGCCATATCGAATTTCGCATTTGTTGTACAAGTCGCGAAAGTGTACCACAGTGCTCTCGTCAGATACGATTGAAAGTAAATCGAACAGATTTTTAATTGGGTCGGCCATAATCTGGTTTGGCTCCGTAGGTCCAGCATCCGTAACTGCACGCATCACTTTTTTGCGGATTGTTTTCTCGTCGTCCACTAGGTAGAGTCCATTGCCTTCAGATTTCCCCATTTTACCCGAGCCGTCTAAGCCTGGAACTTTAATGAGTTCTCCAGAGAAATTGTAAGGGCTTGGAATCGGGAAATAATCAACACCATAAATTGTATTGAAACGACGTGCAAACTTACGTGCCATTTCTAGGTTTTGTTCTTGGTCTTTACCCACCGGTACTTTCTCGGAACGGTGCAGTAGAATATCAGCCGCCATAAGTACAGGGTAGGTGAGTAGTCCTGCATTTACGTTGTCGGGTTGTTGACGCGCTTTGTCTTTAAACGAAGTTGTCCGCTCCAATTCGCCCAGATACGCATTCATATTGAGTAACAAATAGAGTTCGGCCACTTCTGGAACGTCGCTCTGCACATATATCGTGGCCTGCTCCGGATCTAAACCGCAAGCAAGGTACTCGGCCAACACTGTTTTTACATTCAGGTGTAAATTCGCAGGGGTTGGGTGCGTGGTGAGCGAATGGTAATCTGCTATAAAGAAATAGCATTCATTTTCTGCCTGCATCCGCAGAAAGTTGCGAACAGCTCCAAAATAGTTTCCGAGGTGTAAATTCCCTGTGGGTCTGATACCACTAAGTACAATGCTCATATCTTGCTGGTTGAAATATCGTTTGGGCGTCAAAAATAGTAAAAAAATCACAAACGAATCCCCGAACCTTAAATTCAAGCTTTTCGACCAATAGCTAGTTCTCGATTCTGTCTAACAACCGGCTCAAATTGTCGCGGTGCGCACCCCAAGTAAAACCAAGCGCAGCCTCACGTGCTCGCCTACACAAACCAAGGTAGGCATCGTCGTCAGTATCAAGCAGTATCGACACAGCATCGACAATTGCAGTCACATCCCTAATCGGAACGATGTATCCATTATCGCCTGTCCGTATCAGATCTGGCCCGATAGAGTGCGCCGTAGTGATACATGGCAAACCAGCCGCCATCGCCTCCACAATCACCAACCCAAACCCCTCGAAAATAGTAGGCAGTACCAAAGCATCAAAATCGGCATACATCGCAAACAACTCACGTTGCGACACCGGTGCATGATACACATAATGCACTTCCGACCGTCGAAAAGCATCTCCCGAACCCTGAACGCCTCCAATAATATGCAACTCCACATCGTTCGCACTAAAAGACTTCATTGCCTCCAGCAGATACGCAATACCCTTGCGTTGCGTTACAGTACCCACATACAACAAGCGCAACGGACGTCCCCGAGGGCGCGAACGTTCCACATAGGGCACATAATCCAAATCGAACCCCAGCGGAAGCTGCAAAATCTTATCCTCAGCCACCCCGTCGGCCAGCAAACTCTTGCGCGTATATTCCGACGCAGCAACCACCCATCGCGCCAAATGCGGTTCCTCTTCAAGGCGCTTCAGATAATCGCCCGTAAACTCCAAATTGTCGATGCTATCCGCCCAATCAGGCATTAATTTCGCCTCCAAACCCAATTCGCGCCGCGCTTCTGTAACATGTGCCGTAGCCAATTCGCACACAGTAGGCATCCCCAACGCATTTGCCGCCACCAAACTATCCCTACAACTCCCCTGAAACCCCCAAAAACCGCAACCACGCGACATTCCCAGTTTCGTCAACTTCCGCGCAACAAAAGAATCAAACTGCACATCGCGCCAATACACCGAACGTTGCACCAAAGGCGACTTCCCCAAAAAAATCCGCAAAACCAACTCTGGTAATTCAAAACGCCAATTAGATTGTACCAAATTGCCCCCCAAGCCCGCAATAAATCTACGAGTCCAGAAAGTATCACCCCGTCGAAGCAAGTACTCCTGGAGCCATTCACTGCCCACATACGAACTTGTATAAAAACGCTCCAACGCGTCCAAATCCGCCAATGCTTTAGCCAAATAATACGAATGCTGCTTACCCGAATGTGTTAGTATAAACTTCATACAAACTCTTTTACCCGAAAGATACAAAAAAGGCTAACACAAGCAACTCAAAAAAAAGCCGCCCCAGTACCCACGAAAACCCTCAATACAAACAGGTTTTGTTTTGTAGTGAAAGCAATAGCGAGTCGAAATTTTTAAGCAGAGTTTACAACATCTAAACGAACCCACAAAAAATCCAGTCCAACGCCGCAGGCAACAAAAAAAAACAGACTAAAAAAAATAAGGATAAGGAGCTGTAACCCAACAATATTTGTAAAGGCGGCTACCGGCTCTTAGCAGTAGTCCTCGCAAACGGGAACGATGTCACTTGGTCGCCCTTGTGTTTCAATCAAACTCCTATGCAAATGGTAATTCCGCGCGTTGCTGTGGGCTACTTGCCGCGATCCGGGCTAGTTCGGTCGTCAGCAGTATTTGTAACGCTGCTTATACGCGGGGCAGATACTTGAGCTTGGCCTTTGGCCATGACGCGTTACCGCACGCCAAGCCTACGGCTTGGCAAAAACAGAGCTACCTTAGCCTTATTTCACAACTCTAAATTTAAAACAACTATGAACTCTAGCAGAATATAATGGTACTTTTAGTCTGAAATATGTGTACACTTTTCGGAGTGGACTCATGGCTTTCTGTTTTATTTTCCAGGATGGTAAACACCCATTGTGTACAAGTAAAACTCGTCTTCGCGTTTGGGAACAGCCCTAAGTAGAGTCTGTTTTTTTAGTTGAGGTCAAGGCGGATTGGATTTTTTAAAGCGGAGTTTACTACTTGTAAATGAGCATTTAAAAAAAATCGATCCAACGCAGAGATCGACTAAAAAAACAGACTCTAAGTAATTCAGGCCATTTCGTACCCGTACATGAAGACTACAAGCGATAGCCGTCAGTAGCTCAATTTTTGAAAAGTTTGGCTTCCGCTCCTTATCTCTATTTTTTTGCTGGCTGTATAATGTATCCTGAAATTGAAGTAAACCTTGAGTAATTTGAATCAGAAATTGCGATAAAAAACTATTATTTATAGTCTGATTTTCAATTACTTAAAAAATATTTGAATTTTTTCGTAAAAAAAAGTAGGGTTGTTTTTGCAAAGAACGGTTCATGTACAAATCAAACTTTTTATAAACCTTTAATTCATTTAGATATGAAAAATTTCCTTAAAGTATCAGCTATTGCAATCGCAATTTTCGTTTCGTTCAGCAACTCGAGCTTTGCTCAGACAACCGATGAAACTCCAACAGAAAACGTAAAAGGGCCACGTCACCACCAGCCAAGTGCCGAGCAAATTGCAGCCATGGAAGCTCAGAAAGCAGCAATGGAAGCACAAAAAGCCGAATTCAAAGCAACCCTTAGCGACGATCAGTTGGCAATATTGAGCAACACAGAACTTACCCGCGAACAAAAAATGGAAGCTTTGGCAGCAACTTTTACAGAATCGCAATCCGCTATGTTTGATGCCATGCAGGCAGCCCGTGAAGCCGCTCGCGAAAACCACCCAAAACATGAATTTGCTGGCAAAGCACTTACCGACGAGGAAAAAGCTGCTCTCGATGCCAAACATGCTGAAGTTAAAGCTACAAAAGATGCTTTTCAGGCTAGTTTAACTGCAGATCAGCTTGCGATTATGAAGAATGCAACTCTAACTCCAGAAGAAAAAATGGCAGCATTGAACGCTTCTCTTACTACAGAGCAAGCTGCACTTATGGCAACCCTTGAAGCCAACAAACCAGTACGAGGCGAAGGCCCTGCACAAGGTGGTATGATTGGCGAAAACCGTCGTGGTGGAAAAGGTCACTGATTTTTACGACTGTAAATAATTTTCATTACTTGTTTTGTTTATTTTCATTTCTTCATGCAAATGTTTGGGCTGCTCTTTGCAGCCCTTTTTTTATCCTTCTTTTTTCAAAAAAAAACGACAACTTAATA
>JBDKHP010000276.1:0-3774 GCA_039797645.1 Bacteroidota bacterium | reverse complement strand
TGGCAGAGATGAAGATCTTGGCTACGCGGTTGTCGTCGAGTAGGTATTTGAAGACACTGTCGTAAACTGGATTTGCGATGTTCATGTGCTTGATTTTGTGCAAATATACACAGTTTTTGCTTTATTCAGAGTCTGTTTATGGTTGGGACTTTGGCTGGTTTGTGTGTGCGTACGGGGTTGGGTTGGGTGAGAATTTCTGCCTTGGACGATTCGTGGTTGCTTGATGGCCGTAGGCCAACTGGTGGGTTTGCCCAGCGAAATTACGGCGTGGGTTTGGAAAGTGGGCGCACGGCCTAGCCCGGATAGTAGCGGTAGCCCACAGCGGTGTGATGCGGCGCGGGCAAGCTGATGGTATTCGATTGAAATACAATGGATTCCAGTTGATTTCGTTCCCGAACGCGAGGACTACAAGCGGATAGCCGGCAGCGGGGCTTATTTGAAAAGTTGGGCTCCCGCTCCAAATCCTTATTTTTTTTATTTTAATTTTTTTTCTGGAATGGTGCTTTCGGGGAGTCAACCGAAATGGGTTGCATTTCGGTTGACTGTGTATTTGGGAGGTTTATTTGTCGAGTTCTAAGGCTGCGAGAATGAAGGGAGCGACGCCTTTTGTGTCGTTGGTTACGACTTTTTCGTGAATGTAATACTCGTAAGAACCGTCGCGGTATGGGTTTCCGCCCAGACCACAGGCTCCACAGATGCTGGTCATCGAGATGTGTCCGTCGGTGTCGGTGGTGATGAAATTATTGAGCATTGCTTGGAAAGATTCTTCGGCAATTTTTGTGAATTTTGGATCGAGATAGCCTTTTTTTGCGCCTTTTGCGAATGCGTAGGTGTACATTGCTGAGCCTGAACCTTCGAGGTAGTTACCTTCGCGCGGGCCTTGGTCGAGCACTTGGTACCATAGGCCTGTTTTGGGGTCGCGTACTTTTAGAAGGGCTTCGCTGGTGGCTTGGAATATTTTGATGATGCTGTCGCGCTGCTCGTGGTTCTCGGGCAGATAGTCGAGTACATCTACAATTGCCATGAGGTACCAACCCATCGACCGGCTCCAGAAATTGGGCGAATGGCCTGTTTGTGGATCGCTCCATGGCATTTTGCGGCTTTCGTCGTAGGCGTGGTAGAGCAGTCCGGTTTTTGTGTCGAGTGTGCGTTTGTACACGGTGGTGATTTGGAAGCTTACTTCGTCGAACCATTTTGGTTGGTTGAATTCTTTGGCGTATTGTGTCAAAAATGGTGATGCCATGTAGAGACCGTCGAGCCACATTTGGTTTGGATATACTTTTTTGTGCCAGAATCCTCCTTCTTTGGTGCGTGGGTGGTTTTCCATTTGGTGGACGAATAGTTCGATTGATTTTCGGTATTTGTCTTCGCCAGTGCGTTTGTAGAGGGTAATTAGGTTGCGGGCAGGGGCGATACGGTCGATGTTGTATTCGTCTTGTTTATAGGCTAGGATAGTGCCGCTGTCGGTTACGAAATGATTTACGTAATCTGCCATGAAGCTCGAATATTTTGAGTCTTTGTCGCCAAGTTTGTCGATAGTCATTGCGAGGAATGCTACGTCGTATTGCCAACCCTTTGATTCATTAGCACCAAGGTATTGGGTGAGGTTTTGGTAACGTCCGATGACTGAATTGGCCATTTTGACTGACCATTTTTCGGGTGTTGCTTGTTTTGTTTCCTGCGTTTTTTGTTGGCAGGCATAGAGTACTAGAGCAAGTAGTACGTAGGCAATGATTTTCATATTTGTGAGTTTTAAGAGTTACAAGTAAAGAACACCTAAGAGTTTAAAGGTACAGAAAATGTGGTTTTTTACTGGTGTGATTCTATTGATTTTGGGTTTGTAAATTGACTAATTACGAGGTAGTGCTGCAAAAAAAAGCCACCTATTCTCTAGGGAACAGGTGGCTATTTGAAGTTCTAAATATTACGCAAGGGAGTGGTTACTTTCCTGTTTTGCATTATTTCAGATTAATTATATCCAGGATTCTGCAAAAATTCGGCTGGATTTGATACCGCTTCGAGTTGAGAATTTGGGATGGGACGCAATACATGAAAAGATTGGATGTAATCTTTTGCTCTAGCGTTGTGCATTTGCACGCGTTCTACTAACTTGCTGGTGCGTTTAAGATCGAACCAACGAATTTGCTCACCGCAAAGTTCACGTGCACGTTCGTCGAGTACTATGTTAATGTTTTTGGCAGTGACAAGCGCTTGTTCGGCAGTTGTGAGTGAGTTGTCTTTGCCCGATATTGCCCGTGCAGAGCGTAGTGCATTGAAGGAGGTTATAGCTTTTGAAGCCTGTCCGGACATCATATAACCTTCGGCAGCAATTAGGTACATTTCGCTCAGACGGAATACCATGATGTCGCGAGCAGACCAATCGAGGAATGCTGTGTGACTATCGTCTTCGAATTTTTTAAGTGCTATGTACATATTATAGCCTATGGTGTTTGCATCTGGACCTGTGGTGGTGGGTGCCCCCGTAGCATCGTATGTAGTGCTATAGTCTACGGCTTTGTATCGGCCTACTGTCCACGCTTTTTGTTCGGCTGACATTGGTGCTTTGGCTACAAATAAGGCTGTATCTGTGAGAGAAAGACCGCTGTTTGACATGAGTGCATAGGTTGGCGTTACTTGCGCACTACCCATAATACGGTACCATGTGTCGCGGAACGAACCTTGGTAACGTTGGTCGGCTGCATCGTTGAAAAGACCTAGCAAATAAGGAGTTGGGCCGTAACGACGGAAACTCTTGCCATAACGAGATACTTGTAAATCTACGGTGGCATCACGTTTGAGGGTATTTTTCAGATCGGCTTGTTTGTCCCAAAAACCTGTAAACATAAGGTACATATAGCTACCGCCTTGTACACTAGATTCGTTACGACGACGGATGTTGGTACAGAATTCCAAACGATCGCCTTTAACATCGAGTTTCGTACGACGTGGAATGGCGTTGTACACTGGATTGTCGGAATAATCTACATACCAAATGGCTTCTTTGTTGATCTTACCATCGTTGTTTGCCATTTTCCAAGTATCGGCATATTTTGCATAAAACGATGCACCTGATCCAAGAATCACTTCTTCGGCCAAAGATGCAGCTTGTGTGTACATAGCTGCGTCGCCTGTACGGCTTGCAGTGTATAATGACAAACGCGCTTTGAGGGCTTTCGCTGCCCAAATGTTTACACGTCCGTCGCTTTTTGCCGTGATTGAGGCAAGGT
Organism: Bacteroidota bacterium; assembly: GCA_039797645.1. Taxonomy (GTDB): domain Bacteria; phylum Bacteroidota; class Bacteroidia; order Bacteroidales; family JBDKHP01; genus JBDKHP01. The sequence goes on along the minus strand of JBDKHP010000276.1, from coordinate 547 downwards.
TTTCGATAGCTGCGTCGATATCGAGCATCATTTGTTTGTACACATCTTCTACCGAACTACGTGTAGCAGCAGTTTCGGGAGAGACTGTAGGGGTAATATTGAGCGGAATTGCACCCCAAGTTTCTACCATGTGCCAGTAATAAAATGCACGTAGAAACTGAACTTCGCCTAGGAATTGTTTGCGTTTAGCGATGGTAGATGGTTCGAGGTATTTAATAGCCGTGTTACAGTTGTTTATTGCAGCATAGAACATTTCCCAGTATTCGTCTAGGGCTGCGTCGCCTTTGTTTGTCGCTTTGTCGTACACAGATCCATTTAGCCCGTTGTAGGTAGCCAAAGATATTTGTTGGTTATCGCCACCATCGAACCAAAGATCGGTACCAGCTTCGGTAAGCCCTACGCCTCCTTCTTTTCCGTACCACAAACGGTTGTATGCATAACAAGTTGTGACCAAGCCAGTAAGACCTGTCTCTGAAGAATAGATCACATCTTCGGTGTAGCCAGATTTGTTTTCTTCTGTAAGAAAATCTTCAGAACAAGAAAACAG
>JBDKHP010000275.1:0-3600 GCA_039797645.1 Bacteroidota bacterium | reverse complement strand
GCTCACTTGTTTTTGTATTACTATTAGTGGCTGGGCTTATTTGGGGAATTCGTTACTCTACCTTGAAAAATAAGATGCTGCTTAACAATGTGTTAGTTGGCTTTACCGTAATTCTTATCGGGTATTCTACCTTCGCACTTACCCTGATTCGTGCGAATGCAAATCCGCCAATGAATCAGAACCAACCCGACGATATGTTTTCTTTGGTGCCTTATCTTCAAAGGGAGCAGTATGGCGATACTCCATTGTTGACAGGCCCATACTACAATGCTCCCGTTCTTGATTGGACAAAAGGCAAAGCCTACTTTGCTCCAATTGGCGATAAATATAAAGTAATTGATCATAAACCGATTCGTAATTTCGACCCTTCATTCACCACTTTTTTCCCTCGTATGTACAGCGACGCTTCGCCCTCTCACGAACAAGGTTATAAAGCTTGGTCTGGAATGGATGCCGACACGAAGGAAAAACCTAGTTTTGGAAACAATCTTAGCTATTTTTTCCATTATCAGGTTAATTTTATGTATTTCCGTTATTTTATGTGGAATTTTGCAGGCAGACAAAACGACAACCAAAATGCCGATGGTAACGTTATCGACGGTAATTGGATCAGCGGAATTCCATTTATAGACAATTGGAGGCTTGGTAATCAGGACAATCTGTCTGATAATAGAAAAAACAATCCAGCCCGAAATAGATACTTCTTTTTGCCACTCCTTCTAGGGATCTTAGGCGTTTTCTATCTTTACAAAAAAGACAAGCAAATGTTTTGGATTGTCTTTACCTTATTTTTCTTTACCGGTTTGGCTATCGTTTTATACCTCAACCAGCCGCCATACCAACCTAGAGAGCGAGATTACGCATACGCCGGTTCTTTTTATGCCTTCTCTATTTACATCGGTTTTGGAGTTTTGGCCATATACGAATGGCTCAAGAAATTTTCGCCAGCGATCTTGGCCGCATCTGCAACGGCCATTTTTACATTAGCAGTGCCTACCTTGATGGTTGCCGAAAACTGGAACGACCACGATCGCTCCGGACGCTATACCGCGAGAGAATTTGCACGCAACTATTTAGAGTCTTGCGAACCGAATGCAATTATTTTCACCAACGGAGACAATGACACTTTCCCCCTTTGGTATGCGCAGGACGTGGAAGGTATTCGTACCGACATTAAGGTAATTAACATGAGCTACCTCTCTACAGATTGGTATGCGAATCAGCAACAACGGAAAGTGTATGACTCTGAGCCTGTGCCTTTTGGAATGACCGAAGACCAGTACCGACAAGGCACACGCGATCTGATTTATGTGTACGAAAGACTCAAAGAACCGCACGATATACGCGAGCTTATTAATTTTGTAACAAGAGACGACACTCGTTTACAGATGCAAAATAACGAGCTAATTAATTATTTCCCCACTAAATCTGCATTCTTACCCATCGACAAAAAACAAGTAATTGGTACAGTCGTTCCGATTAAAGACTCCGCAAAAGTTGTTGATAAAATGAGTTGGGACTTGCAGGGGAGTGCTTTAAGAAAAAGCGACCTTCTGGTATTGAGCCTATTAGCGCACAACGACTGGAAACGGCCTATTTACTGGGCTATTACGGTTGGGCCCGACGCATATGTAGGTCTGCAAGATTACTTCAGACTCGACGGTATGGCATACAGACTCGTTCCGATAAAGACACCCCAACAGGGTGGTAATCTAGGCTATGTAGATTCAGACATCTTGTACGACCGACTCATGAAGCGTTTTTCATATGGAGGTATCGACAACCCTAAAGTCTATTTAGACGAAAACAACAGAAGAATGCTTATGAACATAAAAAATAACTTTGTTCAATTGGCACTTCAGTTGGAGGCAGAACAAAAATGGGACAAAGTAAAAGAAGTCGTACATCGCGTAAACACTTTAATCCCCGACAAAATTGTACCTTATAATTATTACAACCTGCTTATGGTAGAACCATTGTACAAAGCTGGCGATGTGAAGGGTGCAACTGAAATGATTGAAACGCTGTGGATTAGTAATTTTGCAGAGTTGAAATATTTCTTAACATTGGGCGAAAATTTCACAGGGCAAATAGGTTCAGATAAAGATAGGGCAATGGCCATAATGAACGAGATTTTGAATACGAGCGAGCGTTTGGGTATGCACAGTTTAACAGATAAATATTCACACGAAGCCTTAAATTTGCTTGAAGCTAATCTTAGCTATTTGGCGCCGTTCAAACACATTCAGAATGAGTCGGAAATCTACCAATACTACGAACGAATGAGTAGCTCTTCCAAACAAGATGTTTCTCTGTACATGCAATTACTTGAAAGAACTGATTCCTCAAAAAAAACGGAAAAAGTTCAAGAACCCGCAATCCAAGATTCGGTGAAATAAAATAGGATAAAATAAAATATAAGGCTGCTTGTTTTCAGGCAGCCTTTTTTTAAACCTATCAATTAACCAATATAATACAAAAATTCAATATGGTTTTCTTCCTGCAAATGAAGCTGGCAAAACAAACTAAAACACAACAAATCGGTCGGAAGTATTTAACGAAAACCGTTTGACAGAAAAAAAAATAAAAATAAAGATAAGGAGCGGTAGCTCAACAATATTTGTAAAGGCGGCTACCGGCTCTTAGCAGTAGTCCTCGCGAGGGGTACGCTATCATTTGGCTGCTTGTGTATTTCAATGAAGCCACTGTACAAAAGGATATCGCTTCACGTCGCTGTGGGCTACTTGCCGCGATCCGGGCTAGTTGTAACTACTGCTCTGTTTGTAACGCCGGTGTTAAGCTTGGCTAAAACTTCTACTTGGCCTTCAGCCATGCAACAGCCCAACATCGCATCAGAAACCCAAGCACGATTCATGGTTCGTGGCTTGCAGACTAATTTGATGTGTGTATTCTAAAGTGATTTTTTTTGCGCACTTACTTACGCAAGATATATTCATTATTCTTTGTGAAATGGCCTATCAATTTATTGCACCAATTTTTGAAGGAGAAGGGAGTAAAAAAGGGGAAATTTCGCAAGATTTAAGCCTGTGAGAATTGCGTATTTGGAAGCGGTGTGCGCAATGGTATTGAATATGTAATTCTCGAGGGATTAAAGTTGGTTGATTTTTCTGCCAATTTTGTCTTTTAATGCTGGTACTTTCGTTCTCATACAAATATTTGCTATCTCGGCATATTTTTTGGAACTCGTAGATTTTGATCTGCTTTGTTCCGAATGCCACTTTTATAGTTCCGGGTAGTTTTGGCTGTAAGTATTTAATTAAAATCCGACTGCGTTTTTTTTATATACTTATACTGAAGTATTCAACTAATTACACGAAATTTACAAAGATCAAATCGGTGATAGTCCGATATATTTTTTATTTTTATTGCATCATTGTTTCTGTTTAAAGCCTTTTTGGAATGAAAAAAATATTTCTGAATCTCAGTACCCGGAATAAACTACTCGCTGGCTTTATGTCGGTGTTGCTGGTTACGCTTATTGTGGAGTACAACGAATACCACAATTTGAGTAGATTCAGTAAAATTCATAGCGTAATTGTCGAAGCCAATCAGACACGGTCGTCTATCAAAGATCTCAAA
>JBDKHP010000274.1:0-4006 GCA_039797645.1 Bacteroidota bacterium | reverse complement strand
TGCGCGAAACTAGCTCGGATATTATTTTGCCAAATAGCCCTGAAATTCTGAAAATTAATGTTTCCGTAGGCATAATTAGCATCCTTATCGAAGCAGCAAGGCATTACCGTTCCATCCCAAGTTACTGCGGGGTTTGCCCACATACGCCAACAGCGTTTGCGGAGTGTGGGTAGGCTGTAAGTTCCATCAGCAGCAAGGCGGTAACGCGAATACTTCATATTTTTGGGCATTAGCGCATTTCCGTTTTTGAAATCTTGAAATTGGGCTGTTTTTACGCGTAGTCGCACGCCGAGATCTTTTGCCAGTTTTCGCATACTGGGTAGTTGGTGTTCGTTGGTAGAAAGCACCAAAAATTGTAGTTCTACTATGGGGAAGAATTTTTTTTGTTCGTTTTTGTAGGCAACCACTTTGCGGATACCTTCGAGTACTTTGGGCAGACTTCCGCCTTTGCGGTAACTTTTATAGGCTTCTTCATCCAAACCATCTACCGACACGATTAATCGGTGAAGGCCAGCATCCACAATTTTTTTTACTCTCTGGGAATCCAAGAAATGTCCGTTGGTAGAAGTCATGGTAAATAAGCCTTTTTTACAGCCGTATGTAATCATTTCGGGTAAGGATTTGTGCAAAAATGGCTCACCTTGTACGTAAAGTACCAGCACAAAAGCTGTGCGACTTGCGGCATCTATTGTGTTACGGAAAGTATCCATTTCAGCAAAACCTTGTTTGCGGGAGATAAGCCCCAAACCGGTTGGGCATTCGGGGCAGCTAAGGTTGCAGCGGCTGGTAGGTTCAAAGCTTATAGCGTAAGGTTGGGAGTATTGTAGCAGGTTTTTATTCAAGGGATATAAACGATACGCAAGCCACGACAAAACCAAGGTTCCGACTTTTCGTAAACTTACTATTGTAACTATATTGCGGATAAATTCAATTGTTTTCATAAATCTGGAATAGCGTTTGACATGGTATATTAGCGCAAATATCAATCTTTGTTTTGGAATAAAGCGAGTTAGCTCTATTTTAGCAGCCACCCTGAGAATAATCCCTCGCAATAATCTAAGGCACAGACAAGCCTGTAATGTGGTAAATGGTCATTAAATATTTCACAAGTAACAAATCAAGTACATGCAGCAGAAACCAGATAGCCTTTTGGAAGGAATAGTGTTCCCTGCGGATCTTCGCAAATTGGAAGAGTCGCAATTGGGACAAGTAAGCGACGAATTGCGCAACTTTATTATCGACGTGGTTTCTACCAACCCTGGGCATTTTGGGGCAAGTTTGGGTGTGGTAGAGCTTACTGTGGCGTTGCACTATGTGTTCGATACTCCGAAGGATATTCTTATCTGGGATGTTGGCCACCAAGCCTATGGCCACAAAATACTTACTGGCCGCCGTAAAGAATTTCATACCAACCGAAAGTACAAGGGCTTGGCTGGTTTTCCGAATAGGGCTGAGAGTGCGTACGATGCGTTTGGTGTTGGGCATTCGTCCACCTCTATTTCTGCTGCTTTGGGTATGGCGGTGGCTGCGGCAAAAGAGGGAAAGAAAAAACAGGTGGTGGCGATTATTGGCGACGGTGCAATGACAGCAGGAATGGCCTTCGAGGGTTTGAACCATGCGGGGATTGAGAATACCGACGTGTTGATAATTCTGAACGATAATGGTATTTCTATTGACCCCAATGTGGGCGCATTGCACGAATATTTGTTGGATATTACGACTTCGCATACGTACAATATTCTTAAAGACGAAACTTGGAAGATTCTTACAAAACTCAAAAAGTTTGCTAACATTCGGGACGTGGTGCAGAAGCTGGAGAATGGCATTAAGGCTGTGTTGCTGAAAGAGAGCAATTTATTCGAGGCACTCAATTTTCGGTATTTTGGCCCTATTGATGGGCACAATATTTCGCATTTGGTGAAGATTTTGAGCGACTTGAAAGACATTCCGGGTCCCAAACTGTTGCATGTGATTACAAAAAAAGGTAAGGGCTTTATGCCTGCCGAATTGGAGCAAACCAAATGGCACGCACCGGGTTTGTTCAATAAAGATACTGGACTAATTATTAAATCGGGTTCGTCTGCGCCAAAACCGCCACGGTTTCAGGATGTGTTTGGGCATAGTTTGGTGGAATTGGCTGAGGCGAATTTGAATATCGTGGGCGTTACGCCTGCGATGCCCTCGGGTTCGTCGTTGAATATTATGATGGAAGCGATGCCAGATCGCGCTTTTGATGTCGGTATTGCCGAACAGCACGCGGTGACTTTCTCGGCGGGTATGGCTACGCAGGGTATTTTGCCTTTTTGCAATATTTACTCGTCGTTTATGCAACGGGCTTACGATCAGGTGATTCACGATGTGGCTTTGCAAAAACTGAATGTGGTGTTTTGTTTGGATCGTGGGGGCTTGGTGGGTGCAGATGGGGCTACGCACCATGGTGTGTACGATATTGCGTATATGCGGTGTATTCCGAATATTACGATCGCTTCGCCATACAATGAGCAGGAGCTACGGAACTTGATGTACACGGCGCAATTGCCCGATATGGGCACGTGGTGTATTCGCTACCCACGCGGCAATGGTAGCATGACGGATTGGCGCACACCTTTCGAAAAGCTTGAGGTGGGTAAAGGCCGCATGGTATCGGCGGGTAAGCAGTTGGCGGTGTTGTCTATTGGGGCAATTGGGGTGTTTGCCCAAGAGGCGATTGCTGCCTTGGGGAATACGTACAGCGTGGCGCATTACGATATGCGCTTTGTGAAACCGCTGGACGAGGGTTTGTTGCACCAGATCTTCGGGGAGTTTGACCATGTGATTACCGTGGAAGATGGTTGTGTGATGGGTGGTTTTGGTTCGGCGGTGATTGAATTTATGGTGGAGCATGGGTATAGTGCTAAGGTAAAACGTTTGGGTGTGCCCGATCGGTTTGTGGAACATGGTACCGTAGAAGAGCTTTTTGAGGAGTGTGGCTACGATGCAATTGGTATCGCTGAGGCTATTCGGGGTATGATTCCCGTTTTGGAAAAGCAGAAAGTTTATTGATGGGGTGATGGTTGCGTTTTGAACCAACGAGTTTTGGCAAAAATGCGGCATGGCCTTTAGGCCAAGGTAAAGTGTTGGTTTTGAATGACTACGGCGTGGAATTGGAAAACTGCCGCACGGCCTAGCCCGGATCGCAGCAAGTAGCCCACAGCGCCGTGATACCGTACCCATTCGAGCTGTTGTTCAATTGAAACACACAGGCTGCCAAGTGATTACGTACCCGTGCGCGAGGACTACTGCTAAGAGCCGGTAGCGGGGTTTCTATAAATTGTTGGGCTACCGCTCCTTATCATTTTTTTTATTTTTTTTTAAAATTCGGATGGGTTGTTTCAGCTTGTTATTTAAAACGATTCTAAATTGCAATTTCCTGCTTTGAATCATTGTAGTTGGCGGGCTTTGATTTTACATTTGAGGCAAAATTGTTTGTATAAGGTATTTTTAAATATTTGTCAACTTAATGATTTATCACCATGAGTAAATTTTTCTCGAGTTCTATTGGGCGTAAGGTGGTGATGGCACTTTCGGGTTTCTTCCTGATTGTGTTTTTACTTGTTCACCTTACGGCAAATCTTACCTTGCTTATCGGCCCAGAGGCCTTTAATGCGGCTTCGGAGTTTATGGGTACAAATCCGCTGATTCAGATTATGCAGCCAGTGTTGGCGCTGGGTTTTTTGGTGCATATCATAATGGGTGTTGTGCTTGAATATCAGAACAGAACGGCTACGCCAACGAATTATGATGTGACCAAACGCGCCCATGCGAGTAGTTTTTCGTCGCGCTACATGATTCATTTGGGCGTGCTTATTTTGTTGTTTTTGGTGATCCACCTTAAAGATTATTTCTTTGTGATGAAGTTTGGCTCTATGGAGGGTCGTACTGATTATCAGCTTGTGAGTAGTGTGTTGGGTGTGTGGTGGTACGGTTTGGCTTATATCGCGTTTTTTGTGGTGTTGGGCTTGCATTT
>JBDKHP010000273.1:0-4066 GCA_039797645.1 Bacteroidota bacterium | reverse complement strand
TTGCCCCGAAGATCCAATATCAGCTTGTCCATACCTTGGGTGAGCAACAAATCGGCTGCCTCCACAAACTCCTCGTGCGTAGTCCGTGCGAATTTACTGATTTTGATATAACCCGTAGATTCGCTGGCCATATACGCCGCATCTACGCTATACAACGGAATCTTATCGCGGGTAATGGAGAAGCTGAGCAATTTACGTTCGCCATGACGCGCCACGCCAACCTTCACCACCGTACCCCGGGGCCCTTTCAGGTTCTTAATTACGTCGTTATCAGAAATCCCTCTTCCTGCAAAAAGTGAATCGTTAATGGTCACAATACGGTCGCCAGCCATAAGACCCACCTTTTCCGACGGCCCACCGGGAATCGTATTCACCACCAAAATGCTATCTTCTTCCAAATTGAACTGAATACCGATACCCTCAAAATTACCCTCCAATGGTGCATTCGCATCCTCCACTTCTTCCTTGGGAATATACACCGAGTGCGGATCCAGCGTTTTAAGTAAATCGCTGATTGCCAAATCAATAATCGTTTCTTTTGAAACCGAATCCACATAATTTTCCTCAATCACATTGAGCAATGCCGAGAGTTTATTGTTTTCCGGCGAAAACATCACCGCAGGCTTTATGCTATGCGAAGCCAAAAAATTACCAATAAAAACGCCCACCACAAGCACCAAAGCCAAAACAATCGGTGTGGTATATTGCCGGAAACTATTCGTATACTTGGGCAACGACACCTTGGGCTTAGGGCGCGATTGCTCATCTGGAAGTGCCGCAATTGTTTCAGAAATTGGCAATTCGCCCGTTTCCTGCGTATTCTCATCCAAAATCACTTGTGCTTCATCGTCCGTACGCTCCGTCGCATTGTCCGCCGACACGTCCGAGTTCAATTCGGAACTCGATTCACTAGAATTTTCAGAAGAATTTTCGGGGGGGATGTTAAACTGTTCTTGATCGGTCATTTCGTTTGTATTGAGTGTAAAAACGATATTTCATATAGGTTAAAGGCAAAAAACACTGGGCTTGCGTCATTAAATATCCATCGCGATACGAGTTACCACCACGCCCGCACGCAGCAACATATCCAAACCGTCGGTAATCCGATACTGCTCCACATACACCACCCGCGTAATACCCGCCTGAATAATCAGCTTCGAGCACTCCATACAAGGCGAGGTGGTAACATAAAGCGTTGCGCCCTTGCTACTGTTATTAGATTGTGCCACTTTTGTTATTGCATTCGCTTCAGCATGAAGCACATACGACTTTGTTGTACCCTCGCAATCCTCACAATCGTTCTCGAAACCCGAGGGCGTACCATTGTAACCATCCGAAATAATCATCCGATCTTTCACCAACAACGCACCCACCTTTCGGCGAATACAATACGAATTTTGCGCCCAAGTAAACGCCATTTCAAGGTAACGTTTGTCGAACAACAATTGCTTATCGAGGTTCGTAATCGGATCGGTCTGGCTACTCATTACAAAAAAATTTAGAGGCACAAAAGTACGAATTTATTACAAGCCCACACCACCCCAAGCACAATCGCACAAAAAAAACAAAAACCCGCACCCAGCCTAGCAAACAAGCCAACAAACCACCAGCCGACAAAAAAAAAAGAAAATAAAAAGAATAATAAGGAGCTGTAGCCCAACAATATTTGTAATCGCGGCTGCCGGCTCTTAGCTGTAGTCCTCGCGGGAACGGTATCACTTGGCCGCCTACGTATTTCAAATGCGCCACTGTACAAAAGGCCACCAAGCTCGGCTGCGGGCTACTTGCTGCGATCCGGGCTAGTTCGGACCCCGCGCTACCTATCCACGCCGTAAACACGCGGGGCAAGCCAATTACTTGGCCTACGGCCATGCTACGAATCCTTAAAACGAGCTAATACAGTTTTCCAAATCGATAAAGAAGAAATCCAAATAAATATCTCTCAAATGTTGAAAATCTTTGTCCGTAGTAATGCGTGTTGCCTGTGTAACTGATGCTGTAGATGCGATCCATAAATCATTCTTTCCCATATTCCGAGAACTGCCGCCTTTTGGTAATGGCCTGAGGACTAACTACCCTTGGCTATAAGCATCAATTTCTGCATAACGCCGAATAATATCAGTCGCGTTTATATCCACAATAATTAATTCGTTCATCAGACTGTTTAATTTTCAGTTTTTTGCTCACCCCAAGCTCTCTGCTAAGCCAAAGAAAGCATTTCAGCTACAGAAACAGCGGTAATATTTTCGTCTGTAAACAACTCCTAGACCGACTCTATTGCTTCAACAACTTTTGTATTGTTGCGTCCACTCTAAAAAGTATGTTCGCCACGAATGCACGAATTTTTATAATATATAATACCTTGAATACATGATAGTTATTTTTACGAATATTTTTTTTCAAAGAAAAAAATGCTTTTTAGAGTGGACTCGTCAAGGCAAAAGAAGCGACAGGTAAAATAAGGTTGTAAAACTTATAGTAAGCTTCAAACGTTGACGAAAAAAAACGCCCCATCGTAGCACAAAGCACCCATGGAGAAGTTGTATTTGGCCGTTAGCTGGAGTTCCGCCTTTTAGTGATATTTTCCTCGGTATATTCCCATCTTAAAAGAACGGGTTACAAACTAGAATTAGCCTAGTATTATTGCTTTATCGCACCAAAGGTGCGTAATAAACAGCGCAGTCTGTAAGACTGGTGAAAAAAGAAGCAAGCAGATTTGTAAAGCCCAAAAGGGTCGTAATAGGTTCAAAATCAATTATTTTTGAGGGTTTACATTGCGCACCTTTGGGGCTTTGTGGGGTAACTCATAGCGATTGAGTACTGCAAGAACTTCGACTCATAATTCGGTTTACTCACCGTTAATTCCTTTACTTAATGACATTGCCCAGAGCGCCACGGCTCCCAAACAACCGAAAAACAACCCAACGTACCAACAAACCGAAATAGCCAAGGCTTGGCGCAACACCCACAGCCACACAAAGAAAAAGCCGCCAAACCAGCGCAAGGATGCCAGTTTAGCAGCAAAAAGGAGAAATCTGACACATGTGTTGTTTACGCAACACAACATTGTGTAATCGCCCCCGCAGGTGCAGACTGAGGCTAAAAGCCAACACCCTTAGACGTTCTGTACGACAATTATTCCTGCATTTTACGCGAAGCAGGCGATATTTTTAAGATCTTTTGCACATCGGGATACATCATCGCCCCAAACAACAAGGCCGATGCACCCGTTACCACAAACCCACAGATTGCATAAGACTGGCAGTAGAATTGCTCACCGCAACCCACCAGACAGGTAAAATGCCCTATGAGTACCATCAGTACATAATCTACAAAGACAATAATCGGGAGCACAAAGAGTGCTTTTAGAAATAGGGGAGTTTTCATAGCGTTTAATTTTTGCGCAAGTTAATGAACATATTCTCATTATTGCCATAAAAAGTGAATTATTTTTCATTATAATGAACATATTCTTAATTCAGCAGTATGCCTTAAAACTCAGTTCTCGCAAAAAACAAACAACTTAAATGAATAAATAATTGATAACTAACAAATGTACAGCACATTAACTTGTAAGCAGTATTGCCCACGTAACCAGTTGCCCATGCAGCCGACACCCTAAAGCCCAAAGATCCTCTCCGCCCTCCCCTACGAACAACAAGCCCCCAGAAATGAATTTTTATTTGCCAAGTCGCATAAATTTGCGTACTTTAGCGAACAGATTAAGGCTCTTTGACATCTGAAAATTAAATTTGCACGGTATGAATATTTGTTCTACTTTTGTGGCCCCAAAAAAACGCCATTTTTTAAAAGCAAAACAAGCTTTTTTGCCCAATCTGAAAAGTCAACACATTTCAGATCAGCAACTTACATACCATATGAGTCAGAGAACCACTTCCACTAAAACAAGGATTAAGACTATTATACAATTGTTTCTTCGGTGGTTTCTGGTGTCAGAGAACCACTTCCACTAAAACAAGGATTAAGACAATAGTTAGTTTGTTATGTTAGTTTGTTTTGTACATTGTCAGAGAACCACTTCCACTAAAACAAGGATTAAGACACT
>JBDKHP010000272.1:0-5196 GCA_039797645.1 Bacteroidota bacterium | reverse complement strand
GAAATCACTTGCCCCCCTGAGTATTCCTTTCAAACCAAAGTATATTGTGTCTCAAATAGAGATTTAATAACAAGGTCATTTCTAATAACAATGCAAACCTTCCAGATACCGGATTGAGCCGTTAGCCAGAGCATCTCCTTATACAATAAGAGAACCAACGCGGGCTAGACCATGCCCTCATCCCAAGCCCACGCCGTAGGTTCGTAAGCCAAACGCAGCTTTGTCCTGCGGCAAAGTGACCTAGCAACTGCTCCGATTTTATTCGAATCATTCCCACAACAAGCGAAGGCATTCCTGCTAAATGTCCCGAAATCGTAATCGCTGCGTTACAAATACTGCAGAACCAATGTCGAATTGTGCCGATCCTGAACTGAGTTGTAACTCCCATTTACAAAAGAAAGAATAGAATTACCATAGAAAAGACCTGTTTTTTTCAGGAATGTGTCAGAATTATTGTAGTTTCGCAATACCCTCTACTCCTATTGTCAGAAAATTCTGTAAAATGCACTAAGTATCTACTTTTCTTGATATATAACTACCCCACAGAATTGCATTTCTAAACCATCTAATCCATGAATCGCAACGATTTTACGCCGAAACTATATACCATTTTCAAAGAAGGTATTTCAAAAGAACAACTTTATAAAGATGGTCTTTCGGGTATAATTGTGGGTATTGTAGCACTACCACTGGCACTTGCGTTTGCAATTGCTTCAGGAGTGTCGCCAGACAAAGGACTGGTAACAGCCGTAATAGCAGGTTTAATAATCTCAATTTTTGGCGGAAGTAGGGTGCAAATTGGAGGGCCAACAGGTGCTTTTATTGTCATAGTATATTCTATTGTACAAAAACACGGGGTCGATGGACTCACGGTCGCAACCTTCCTCGCTGGGATCATGATTATAGGAATGGGCATTGCACGCCTCGGAAATCTGCTCAAATTTATTCCCTATCCGCTGATCGTGGGATTTACAAGCGGCATTGCCGTGATAATTTTTTCATCCCAGATGAAAAACCTGCTCGGTTTACAGATGGAAGCCGTTCCAGCAGATTTTTTAGAAAAATGGATTGCTTATGCTTCTCACTCAGAATCTATCAATTTTTATGCCCTCGCAATTGGCTTGGGAACGATTACCCTTTCGATTGGTTTTGGCCAATTAAGCAAAAAAATACCCGCTGCATTGTTAGCGATTGTGGGCTCTACTGCGATTGTGCACTATTTTAACTTACCCGTGGACACAATTCAAAGTGCATTTGGCGAAATTTCTGGCAGTTTTACCAGTCCTCATATTCCGAATATTGATTTTACAACCTTAAAAGAATTACTTCAGCCAGCTATGGCTATTGCGCTATTAGGCGGGATTGAATCGCTACTTTCTGCAGTTGTTGCCGACGGTATGATTGGGGCGCGTCACCGATCGAATATGGAGCTTATTGCCCAAGGAGCGGCCAATATCGGATCTGCAATTTTCGGCGGAATACCAGCTACAGGAGCAATTGCACGAACAGCAACCAACATAAAAAATGGTGGCCGCACGCCCATTGCGGGAATTGTTCATGCCTTGGTACTGTTGGGGATTATGCTGCTATTTGCACCACTTGCCGAATTAATCCCCCTCTCTTGTTTGGCCGGTATCCTAATCATTGTGGCTTACAACATGAGTGAGTGGCGGAATTTCAGTAAGTTGCTAAAAAGCCCGATGGCTGATGTGGCCATATTGATCAGCACATTTTTGTTGACGGTTTTTGTCGATCTTGTGGTGGCGATAGAGCTCGGCATTGTATTGTCGAGCCTCAGTTTTATGAAACGCATGAGCGACATGAATCAAGTGGCCAATATGCTCAACGACGATGCCGAAAATTCTGACAATGAAAATCTGTTTGACCAGGAACTTACGGATATTCCCAAAGGTGTGGTGTTATACGAAATTAACGGCCCTCTATTCTTTGGTGCTGCACAAAAATTTCAGGACACTTTTCGCGATATTGGATCGTCAAACAGTGTACTCGTGATAAGAATGAGACACGTACCCTTTATCGACGCCACAGGTTTACTCCGACTCAAAGAAATGGTCCAACATTTTAACCATCAACAAATAGAAATTGTACTTTCTGGAGTAAACGATACTGTACTTAAGGAACTTCGACGCAGTAATATTGATATTCTTATTGGTTCGGAAAACATTTTGCCCAACATTCGCGAATCTTTAATCCGAGCACGCGAAATTATTCACGAACTTCATCATTAGTTCACCCCAAATCATTCCTATGAAACAAACGCCGATACACCTATTCTTACTGACTCTTCTTACTTTTCTCACAGCCTGCGCGCCCACCGCGACTGTCGTAAAGCCAGGCATCGAACAACTAGAGGCTTCCAATTTTGCACTGCTCAAAGGCAAGCGAATCGGACTTATAACCAACCCGACAGGCATTGATTCCCATTTCAGATCTACAGTCGATATTTTGGCCAACTCCGCAGACCTTACCCTCACCACACTCTTTGGCCCCGAACACGGCGTGAGGGGCGACTTTTCAGCAGGCGATGCCGTGCAAAACAACACAGATGCCAAAACAGGAATCCGCTGTTACTCCTTATATGGCAAAACGAAGAAACCTACACCCGAAATGCTTGCAGAAATCGACGTTTTGGTGTACGACATTCAAGACATAGGCGCCAGATCCTACACCTTTATCAGTACCCTTGGTTTGGCTATGGAAGCTGCAGCCGAAAACAACGTAGAATTTGTGGTGTTAGACCGGCCCAATCCACTCGGTGGAAATAGAGTTGAAGGCAGTATTGTTACCGATGGCTTTTTCTCATTTGTGAGCCAATACGCTATACCCTACATCTACGGACTCACAGTGGGCGAACTTGCACGCTACCTAAACGAAGAAGGCTGCCTTGCAAACAAAACCAAATGCAAACTCACCGTGATACCCCTGCAAAACTGGACGCGCAATATGAGTTTTACCGATACCAAGCTTCCTTGGGTACCGAGTTCGCCACACATACCACGCGCCAATTCGGCCTACTTTTATTCAGCCACAGGCATTCTAGGAGAGTTCGACGCAAATATGGTTGGCATCGGTTACACCTTACCCTTCGAGGTACTCGCGCTACCCCACATCAACGCCGACAGTGTAGCCACAGAAATGAACAAATTGGGGCTCGACGGAATCCATTTTCGCCCCATACAGTTCAAACCCTACTACGGTGCAAACAAGGGGCAAGCCTATTCGGGCGTACAACTACATATAACAGATTTTAAAACTGTCCGTCTTACATCCATACAATTTTACTTTGCCCAAGTAATCTACCAGATGTACCACCTTTCAATATTCGAGCAAAACACAAACCGATACGACATGTTCGACAAAGTTTGTGGCAGCAATTCCATCCGCGAAAAATTCTGCACAGCATACAAATATACCGACATACAAGCAATGTGGGAAGCATCATCTACAAACTTCAAGAACGTTTCACGGAAATATTATTTGTATAAATAACATATAGCCAGTTCGTTGAGTCATTTTGTAGTGTAAAAAAAACGACAAAAAAAACCCCGCCGGCGGGCGCCTTGCGGGATTTTTCCTTCCTAACTTACCCTTCCCCGTCGGGAATCCGATAAGCCGAGAAATCTTTTGAAAAAGTTCCGTATTCAGAATATTTAAAACATTCTGGGAGACAAGCTCCACACCCAAGGTGTAATACTACTATTTCAAAAGACGATTAAAAAAACACTCATTTTAGAAACGAATCAAATCGTAGCAAATATACGAACTAATTCAATATCTGCAATAGCTTGTCAACTAATTTGTCCCTAAAAATGAAAAAAAATAATCGACTATCATTCCCCCAAAAATCTATTCGCCTGACTTTCAGTTGCCTTACGAAAAAGCTTATAATATTGCCAATTATATAGATTAAAATAATGGAATCAAATGACCGAAGGCTTTTGGATCTGCTAAATATTTGCAATAATTGTATCGAATACTAACTAGTTATTTTTGATTGACATGTTACCAAAATTCTTAATTGCAGACAATTCACAAGAGGCTGAAGACAGGCTATTTGTGGTACACACCCAGTCGCCACGTTGCATAATCGAATGTGCAGTTGACGACTTTAAAGGAGACCAGAAAATACACTGGATCGATGCAAAAGTTGAAGGAAAGAAACTTGCCCAGCTCTTGGAAGACGCCGAAGGCTTCTTCGAAGACGAACTTACTAGTCAAGACGACCTCTACGACGACGAATTCGGCGACGAAGATTGATTTCCCGAAACTCCCCAGCATCAACAAAAGAGTTACGAATAAATTTAATGCCCGGAGGCTCCCTAGTCTCCGGTTTTTTTTCTCAAATTGCAACACAATCACAGACACCACAAGCACACACATGACCCACACACGCAAAAACCTCTACCTCTTTTTGCCCGGTACAGCTTTTGTGCTATTCATCACATTCATACACCTCTACAGCCAACTTGCCGAAACCGACCTCGGTTGGCTAGGCATACACCCACGCCAATTCCGTTGGCTACCCACCATACTCACATATCCGCTCATACACGGCGGCTGGGAGCACCTATTCAATAACTCCGCCCCATTACTCGTACTCATCACCATTCTCAACTACCAGTACCCCGAAAACTTCAGCCGAATATTTTGGATACTCTACTTTAGTTCAGGGCTCGGCCTATGGCTCATCGGAGCAAGCGCCGTACACATTGGCGCCAGCGGAATTGTATATGGCCTCGTATTTTTCCTCTTTCTGGCAGGCATACTAGACACCCGCCAGCAAAGCAAAATATTCGCACTCATCATCGTATTGCTCTACGGGAGCGTTGTATGGGGGCTGCTCCCTATCGACCCCAAAATATCTTGGGAAGGCCACATTGCAGGCGCTTTAAGTGGGCTGAGTCTCGCATTAATCTACGCAAAAAAACCCCAAATCGCACAGCCAACTCCAGAACCCAAACAAACATGGCACAACAGCTCAACCTTCAATTCCCCTTATACGTACAAGCTAAAAGACAACGAATAAACCATTTCCCAGCTGTTAACTTTTTTTTGTAAAAAAAACAAGAATGCTTTTTCATATAAAAAAAAAAACATTCATGTTTACAGACGAAGTTTGGCATCGGAAACTAAAAAACGTATTCAGATCAAATATCAGAATATGAGCTTGTTACA
>JBDKHP010000271.1:0-2854 GCA_039797645.1 Bacteroidota bacterium | reverse complement strand
GTTTTACGGAACTGCAGGAATTTAAAATTCACGTTCTTAAACGCACGCTCAGAAAATTTTGTAGAGAATGTAATCTCTTTTTTCCGTTTAAGCATTGAATCAATAACAAGACGCGAAATAAATATCGCTGCAAAAAGCGAAGTAAGAATACCAATACCCAAAGTAGTTGCAAAACCTTGAACAGGGCCACTACCAAACATATAAAGTATAATAGCTGTGATGAGGGTTGTAACGTTGGCATCAACAATTGCGGAAAGTGCATTACTGAAACCATCTGCTATTGCCGAAGAAAGCGACTTGCCAGCAGCCAACTCCTCTCGAATTCTCTCGAAGATAAGTACGTTCGCATCTACCGCCATACCAATTGTAAGTACAATACCCGCAATACCAGGAAGTGTTAGCACCGCATTCAGAGAGGCTAATACCCCAAAAATGAAGAATACGTTCACAATAAGTGCAAAGTTAGCAACCCAACCTGCTTTGTTATAATAGAAAACCATATAGGCTAATACGACCAAGAAAGCTATCACAAACGATAATAGACCCGCAGAAATTGATTCAGCACCTAAGGTTGGTCCCACAATCTCTTGTTGAAGAATACGTGCAGGCGCTGGCAACTTACCAGACTGCAAAATATTCGCTAAATCTTTTGCTTCAGTTAGCGTAAATGAACCTGAGATTGAGGAGTTACCACCTTTAATCTCACCATTTACTCTGGGTGCAGAATATACGTAACCATCTAAGACAATAGCAACTTGGTGTCCCGTGTTTTCGCGTGTAATACGCGCCCAATCGGCTGCCCCAGCACCATTCATAGACATACTTACTTCTACCTGACTAGACACGGGATCAATTTGTTCACGGGCATCAGTCACCACGTCACCCTCCAACACTGGCCCCCCTTTTTGCTTAGAGCCTTTAAGAGCAATAAGACGGAAGAATCCAGTTTCACGTTGTTTTTCATCCACGATCGACTTTACTTCCCAAGCAAAATTCAATTCACGAGGAAAAATCATACGAATCTCTGGACGATTCAGGTATTTCATAACCAAAGCCGTGTCTTTTTTATTCGCAGTACCTACTGTTGCACCTTCATAAGGTTTGCCCTCTTGGCTCACCGAAGGGTTCAAAGCAGCAAATAAAGGGTTGGAAGAACGGAATTTGTCCAATCCGTTGTCAACACTATCAACTTTTAATTGTTGCACAAGCGACTTGCTCAAAGCAGTGTCTGCAGATGCACTAGCAGCAGTACTATCAGTGAGTACCGCAGTAGAATCATTGGCAGCAACATTAGCGGGAGAAGTTGAAGCTTCGTTGAACTTAGCTATGGAAGTATTTGCTTCCATGAGCAGACTAAAAATTTCGGCATTGTCGAAAGTTTCCCAGAATTCAAGGTTTGCACTACCTTGAAGAAGTTTACGAACGCGTTCGCGATCTTTCACCCCTGGAAGCTCAACTAAAATCCTACTAGAATTTTCGAGCCCTTGGCGTTGAATGTTGGGTTGCGTTACACCAAAACGGTCGATACGTGTACGAAGGATTTTAAAAGAATTGTCGAATGCGACAGCTGCCTCTTCCCTAAGTACACTAATAACTTCATCGTTAGTAGATTGATAACTTACTTTATCTTTAAGTTTAGGTGTACTAAAGATACCAGCAAGTTTGGCATTCGGATCGGCTGCCAAGAATTCTTTTTCAAACAAGCTAATGAAATCTACATCAGTAGTTTTTTCATTGTCCATAGCCTTGTGCAAAGCTTTTTGGAATGTTGGATCGGGGTTGTTATTCGCCAACGCATTCACTAAATCGGCCACTGAGACCTCTAGCATTACGTTCATACCACCTTTTAAATCCAGACCGAAGTTCATTTCGCGGTCAGTACATTCCTTGTACTTGAATTTTTTGATCCACAGAAAATTATAAACGGGTTCATTAGAGATTGAATCTAAATAGGCCAGTTCTTTTGTCGCGTCGCCTTTTGCGTATTCTTTCGCATCTTTTTCTACTTTGCTTGTTACCCAACTAAAAGATAGGTGGAACAAACTAAAAACAGCAAAGAGGATAGCGACCAACTGAATTGCTCCTTTGTTGCGCATGTTTACTACTCTTTTTTTATATTTCAGTTCAAATGATTTCTATAAAATAACGCGCAAATATATTGTTTTTTTTTAATTATCACCGACCAAAAACAAATATCGCAAGCGCAAAAACAAGTCAGAAGGTCTAAAAACATAACTTAACTGACTTCAAGCTGCAATGCTGGCATCAAATCTAATCTTGCAGATTCATACAGATTTCTTACATTTACTTAATATAGTAAAGCTCAAAGGCACGGACTTTGACAATTGAACATCATAGCATACAACGCATTGACCAAAACGCTATTAGTTTATACTTTTACAAAATAATTGGTAATGAAATATTTAACTAATTTTTCAATCGTTCAACGTCTATTTGCCTTACTGATCCCGGTATCCATAGTGTTATTCATGTTTTCGTATTGGGTTATCGGGCTTGCACAAACCAACGATCTGGAACGAACGAATGAAATAATTATGGATCAGCAACTTACAACTTTGAGTGAGATGCTCGAGAATACGTACACCCAACGTGCCGAACAGAGAGAACTGAATCTGAGACTGCTAAACGAATTGCAAAACAATGTGGGAATAAATCCGGAGGATTCAGTCGCTTTGGCCATAAAACAGCATTTCATGGCCAAGTCGATGGACTTTGAAAAAAAATTCAGCGAAAAAAATGACAAGCACTCATTTGATCAATTACGCGAACGTTTTTATGCAAAAAAATATTTTGAAACTGGTTTCACCTATGTAATCGACCCCAAAGGAAATAT
>JBDKHP010000270.1:0-4097 GCA_039797645.1 Bacteroidota bacterium | reverse complement strand
TCTTACCCAATTTCTTCTGGGTAGTTTGACGGCTCAGGTCTGGGAAGTACCGACAAATGAATCGACTGTCATTAGTTTCCAGACTTTCGACGACGATATGGTGGCGCAAGGGCGCGCTACATTTAGTAACTCTTGTATTTCTTGTCACGGAACACCCACCCAGGCCGATTTTACACCTATGTCGCCCCCGCCAGGCGATGTGGCTTCGGTAAGTTTTGAGAGCCAGACCGATGGTACTTTGTTGTATAAAATAAAACATGGTAGGGGTGGTATGCCTTCGTTTCAAGGTGGACTCGCAGACGACGAAATTTGGAATGTGATAGCTTATATACGGAGTTTTCATAAATCCTACAAACAGCCCATTCCAGATTTGGGTGGTGCTATTGTTCCGGAATTAAAGCTTTCGCTTTCGTTTGACCTAAATATCGACAAGCTCTTGGTGCGTGTTACAGACGACAAGGATAGTGCTTTTGCTGATGCCAATGTTACTGCGTATATAAAAACATACTTCGGTAAGTATGCGATGGGACATGCTGTTTCTGATGCAAATGGTTTTGCTTATTTCGAGATGGATCCAAATATTCCTGCCGATTCAATAGGGAATATCAATGTGATTGCGAAGGCCAATAAGGGGTATAGTCTGGGAAAAATAGATGGTTCGGTGAAAGCGGGAACAATTCTACAACGCCATAGTGTGATTGAAGGACGACACTTGTGGAGTACCGATAAAATGGCACCCATCTGGCTCAAAATTTTATTCTGGGCAACCATTGTTGGCGTTTGGGGTACAATCGCTTTTATCCTTATGGGAGTAATTCGACTCAGGAACATTAAGAATTAACAATCTAAGCTGATGGCAATTAATAGACGAGATTTTATAAAAGGCATGGCTGTAGCTGCGGCTGCTACTGCGGCAGCCGTGTCAATACCTCTTGGTGCAGAGGCTGAAAACCAAACATTTAATCATGAAAACAATTGGCGGTGGGATAAGGCTGTGTGTCGGTTCTGCGGTACGGGTTGTGGCATAATGGTGGCTACAAGTAACGATAAAATTGTGGCAGTAAAAGGGGATCCACTAGCGCCTGTAAATCGTGGACTCAATTGCATTAAAGGCTATTTTAACGCCAAAATAATGTATGGTGCAGACCGGCTAAAAAAACCGTTGCTGCGCTTGGACGAAAATGGCAATTTTAGCAAAACGGGTAAGTTTAAACCAGTAAGTTGGAAACGTGCGTTCGATGAAATGGAGATTCACGCAAAAAAAGCTCTTAAAGAATTAGGTCCAACTGGTATTGCTGTGTTTGGTTCTGGGCAGTACACGATTATGGAAGGATATGCAGCTGCTAAACTTATGAAGGCGGGTTTCCGATCTAATAATATCGATCCCAATGCAAGGCATTGTATGGCTTCGGCAGTGGTGGGGTTTATGCAAACCTTTGGTATTGATGAACCGGCGGGGAATTACGACGATATTGAAATAACCGACACTGTGATTACTTGGGGAGCAAATATGGCCGAAATGCACCCGATACTTTGGTCGCGTATTACGGATCGGAAACTCACCGATCCGGATAAGGTTCGACTCATTAATTTAAGTACGTACAGCAATAGAACCTCTGATATTGCTGATATTGAAATAATATTCAAACCTAACACCGATTTGGCAATTTGGAATTATTTGGCGCGTGAGGTGGTGTACAATATGCCTGAGGCTATTGACTGGGATTTTGTGAAGAATCATACTGAATTTGTAACAGGGGTTGTGGATATTGGCTTTGGGATGCGCGAACCAAAACATTCTAAATTCAGTGTCAAAGAGAAAGAAATTGTAGGTGTAGAAGTTAAGAAGAAAATTTCTAAAGAAGAGGCTGTTACACTCGGATACCTGGGCTACAAAGAAGGCGATTTTATGGAAATGAATAATCGCGAAAAACCTGTGAAACACTGGAGTATTTCGTTTGAGGATTTCAGAAAAGCACTCGCTCCATATACCCTCGATTTTGTGGCCGAATTGTCAAAAGGCGATACAGAAGAAAAATTGGAATTCTATAAGGCCAAATTGAAAAAAATGGCCGATTTATATGCTGAAAAAGGACGAGGTGTCGTCTCATACTGGACAATGGGATTCAACCAACATACCCGTGGTTCTTGGGTAAACGAACAGGCTTATATGCTACACTTGTTGCTGGGCAAACAATCGAAACCTGGCAATGGTGCGTTTAGTCTTACTGGGCAGCCGTCTGCATGTGGAACAGCACGCGAAGTGGGGGTGTTTTCCCATCGTTTGCCCGCAGATATGGTGGTAGATAACCCGAAACATTGTGCGATTACTGAGAAAATATGGAAAATTCCCGAAGGAACGCTCAATCCTAAAGTTGGCTCGCACCTTATGAAAATTCACCGCGATATTGAAGACAATAAAGTGAAGTTTGCATGGATACAAGTAAACAATCCCTACCAGAATACGGCCAATGCGAACCACTGGATAAAGGCTGCACGCGAAAATGATTGTTTTTTGGTTTGCAGTGATGCTTACCCTGGTATTTCGGCCAAAGTTTCGGATTTGGTATTGCCGTCGTCTATGATCTTTGAAAAGTGGGGTGCTTACGGAAATGCAGAGCGCCGCACCCAACATTGGCGACAACAGGTTACACCTGTGGGCGATGCCATGTCTGATACTTGGCAATTGATGGAATTTTCCAAAAGGTTTCAGTTGCGAGAAGTGTGGGGCGCACAGGCAATACCGGGATTGGATCAAGGGCTGCCTGATGTACTCAAAGCCGCACAGACGATGGGTTATAAAGCCAATCAGACGCTTTTTGAAGTGTTGTTTGCAAATGAAGAAGCCAAAAGCCACCACTGGCCTGATCCTATAGGTAAAGGTTTTGGTAACTCAGATGCCGAAGGCGATTCGCGTAAGGTTTTGGGAAGCGATGGAGCACAGTTTAATGGTTACGGATTCTTTGTCCATAAATATTTATGGGAAGAATACCGTAAGTTTGGTATTGGCCACGGACACGACTTGGCAGAGTTCGACCTTTACCACAAAACACGAGGTTTGAAGTGGCCAGTGATAGATGGCAAAGAAACTTTATGGCGGTTCAATGCATTATACGATCCGTACGTAAAAGAAAACGGAGGAACCGACTTCGGTTTTTATGGAAAAGCCATGAAAAAAATTGGGAAAGGCGATTTAAAAGCAGCAAATGCTGAATTGGGTGAAACAGAGTTGGTGAATAAAGCCAAAATATTCTTCCGTCCGTACGTAGAACCCCCGGAAATGCCCAATAAGGAGTATCCGTTCTGGCTAAGTACGGGCCGCGTTTTAGAACACTGGCACAGTGGTACAATGACGATGCGCGTACCCGAACTCTATCGTGCAGTTCCAGAAGCACTTTGCTACATGAACCCCAAAGATGCACAGAAATTGAGCCTTGCAGATGGCGACTTGGTCTGGATAGAATCGAGGCGAGGTCGCATTAAAGCACACATAGACATTCGAGGCCGAAATCGAATGCCCCAAGGTCTTGTATTTGTTCCTTGGTTTGATGAAAAAGTATTTATCAACAAACTTTGCTTAGACGCTACTTGCCCTTTATCGAAACAAACCGACTTTAAGAAGTGTGCTATCAAAATCTCCAAAGCATGACGAGTAGGAGGCTAATGCTTAAAAATATCATGAAGGGAACCGCTGTTGTAACAGGTGGCGGTTTACTTTGGGGTGCAGTTGCGAGCAGTGCAAAAGCGTCTCCCTTGGCGCTAAGGCCGCCTGGAGCTGCCGATGCAGATGATTTTGTAAGAGATTGTGTCCGTTGTGGTAAGTGCGTTGAAGTATGCCCGTATGATACGCTTAAGTTGGCCCAAATTGGAAATCAAATTCTTCAGGGTACTCCTTTTTTTGAGCCACGAAACACCCCTTGTTACCTTTGTACCGATTTTCCGTGTACCGATGTTTGTCCTTCAGACGCATTATCTATTGAGCGAATAACGGATAGGAAAGCCAAGCCCGACATCCGAAATGCGCGTATGGGCTTGGCCGTAATACACAAGGAGAGCTGCTTGGCATACTGGGGTATTCGTTGTGATGCTTGTTATAG
>JBDKHP010000269.1:0-9619 GCA_039797645.1 Bacteroidota bacterium | reverse complement strand
ACTTTGTTGTGGATGTATTTTGGGGTGAGATTCAGCCAAGCCGTAGGCTTGGAGTTCGATAACGCCTCATGGCCGTAGGCCAAAGAAAGTGTTTGCCCCGCGTACCTACGGCGTGGGATTGGAAAACTGCCGCACGGTCTAGCCCGGATAGTAGCGGTAGCCCACAGCAACGCGCGGAATTGCCTTTTGTACAGGGTTTTGACTGAAATACTTACGCGGCCAAGTGGTTTCGTCCCCGTTTGCGAGGACTACAAGCGGAAAGCCGGTAGCGGGGTATAATTGAAAAGTTTAGCTCCCGCTCCAAATCCTTATTTTTTTGATTTACAACGCCCTCAAAGTGGGGAAAATCTATGGGATAGCTGCAAAATCTGCCTTACTTTTGCCTTACTTGTAAAATGAAAAAACCGTAAGGTATTGATAATCAATACACTTACGGCTTTTTGGAGTGGTCCCACCTGGGCTCGAACCAGGGACTCTCTGATTATGAGTCAGATGCTCTAACCAACTGAGCTATAGGACCCGAGCAATTCGTATTGCTGGTGCAAAATTAGTAATGATTTTGGATATTGCAATATCTATTGTGGCTTTTTTGCGGTTGCGATACGCTGATTCTTATATTACTTGTAATCTGAAAGTTAAGATGCAAAAACAGGGTTCACCGTACATTTAGAGTCATTTTTTCATTGTGAGATGTCGATTTTATTTGTCAATAAGAGCTTGTTTAGGTTCGGATATTTGATGTTTTGATGCGTCGAGGAGTGCTTGTCGGTTTTTTTCGATGTATTGTTACATAGGACGATATGGGGCTTTGTCTGTCGATACAAAATTGTAGATTTGCAGCGGAAAAAATATTTTACATCACGAATATCACACACAATGTCGAGACTTAATAAAACGTTTCTGGTGGTTTTTTTGGTAGTGCTTTTGGATCAGGTGATAAAGTTCTGGATTAAAACCAGTTTTACACTTGGCGAAGAATTACGATTCTTCGATTGGATGGTACTGCATTTTACTGAGAATAATGGCATGGCGTTCGGCTTGGAATTTGGCGGCGTTGTGGGTAAAATTTTGCTTACCACATTCCGGATTGTTGCAGTTTCGGTTTTGGGTTGGTATATTGTGCGGCTGGCAAAAGAGGATGCTCCGATGGGTTATTTGTTGAGTGTCGGCCTTATTATGGCGGGTGCGTTGGGTAATATTATCGACAGTACTTTTTATGGTTTGTTATTTAGCGAATCGACACCGTATGAGCTTGCGAAGTTTTTGCCCGATGGTGGGCATTATGCGCCTCTATTGCAAGGTAGGGTGGTCGATATGCTTTACTTTAAAATTATTGATACGCACTGGCCTAGTTGGGTGCCTATGTGGGGCGGGGAGAGTTTTCAGTTTTTTCGCCCAGTATTTAACATCGCTGATGCTTCGATCTCTATTGGGGTTATGATTATTCTGGCGTTCTACCGTTCGTACCTGCGCGACCAGAAATTAATTCCGTAAACCGTAGCACGATGTTGATTAAAAACATAGTTTTCGATCTTGGTGGGGTGATTTTGGATATCGACCCAATGGTAACGGTGCGAAATTTTGAAGAATTAGGATTTCGTAATTTTATTGGGAGTTATAATTTTCCAAATCAGTCGCCACTGTTCGATGCGATAGAGGTGGGGAAAATTACGGATTCTGAGTTTCGGGATGGTTTGGGGTTGTTGTTTGGTTCGGATGCAGAGGATGGGGCGATTGATGCAGCGTGGAATGCTATGTTGCTACGAATGCCTCCTTTGAGAATAAAAATCTTGGAGCAATTGGCTTCGCATTATCGAATTTTTTTGCTCAGCAATACGAACTGTATTCATATTCGGGCACTGGGCGACTTGCTGGAGTGCAGTGTGGGTTTTCGGGACTTCGGTCATTTGTTCGAGAAGGTGTATTATTCTTTTGAAATTGGGATGCGCAAGCCAATGGTGGAAATTTTCGATTATGTATTGACGGATCGAAATCTGATGGGCTGCGAGACTTTGTTTATTGACGATGCTGAGTCGAACTTGATTGGTGCGGCAAAGGCTGGTTTGCATACCTTGCATTTACACATTTCGGACGAAGAAATGGCTGACTTGTTTACCGATGGTGAATTGAATAGTCGCGCATGGGAAAAAATTAGTTGAATTCAGTTCTCGAAATTAAAGCGTTTGCAGCATATTGCAAACGCTTTTTTGTTTTATAAATTGACGATAGCTACTTTTTTGTGACGCGTATATTGCAAGTCTTGGATTGTGGTAAGGTATTCCTGTAGGGTTCGGCATTTCATGGCTTCTAGCAAGCACAAGTTTTTGCACAGACCGAGATCAGCGTCGCAAATGGTACTGCCACCCCGACTAGCCCGGATTGGTTCTCTTATTGCATAAGGTGGAACTTGAGCTAAGGACTTGCCACATTTGTTCTTTCTACCACTTCTTTTGCATTGAAGCGCCCACTCTAAAAAGCCCATTTTGCAAAACTTGCACTTTGTAGCCTATTGATTATCAGTCGAGATTCTTGATTATTGGTGAAAAAATGGCTTTTTAGAGTGGACTCCTTGGAGCAAATGATGCGAAAAATTAAGGCTAATTATTTTGTTGGCTTAGAACTCGTTCATCCTTGTTTTTTCTTTTTTGCAACGTTATGAGATTAATCTCTTTTTGGTTTGGGTTTAGGAGCTGGTGAGTTATATTCGTGTTTTGATATTTATTGTTTTACTTAAACCGATTGTTATGAAATTTACGATCCGATTTGTTGTAGCTGTTTTGCTGCTGCTAGGTGTTCAACGTGGGTTTTCGCAAAAAACTTACGATAATGGGCTTGGTTTTAGACTGGGTGGTGTGAATGGCTTGAGTTTCAAGCATTTTGTTACGAATGCAAATTCGATTGAGTTGTATGCTGTGAAGCGGTATAGTGGCTTGGTGGGTGTTACGGGTTTGTATCAGTGGAATTTTTACTTGGGTAATACGAATGGGCTGACGTGGCATTTGGGGCCTGGGCTTCATGCGGCAATGGGCAAGAATAAGGTGAATGAGACAGATTTTTATCTGGGTGCCGATCTGAATGTGGGTATTGAGTATAAATTTGATGGTATTCCGTTTACGGTGGGCTTGGATTTCGATCTGGGTATGAATGCCACTGGCGATAGGCCGCTTTTTGGCGATGGTTATGCATTGGGTATTAGGTATGTTTGGTAATAAAAAAAGGGGTTTACACCCCTTTTTGTTTTAGAAAACCAATGATTTGTGGGTCGTAGTTTATAACCTCTTGTTGTATCCACAGGGTGAGGTAGAATAGCATGTCTTGGCAGGTTGTTTCCTTTCCTTCGCTGAAGTCTTCTTTGAACTGAATTATGTGTTTGGTTGTTTCTTTGTGCCTTGTTCTTACCTCTCGGTATTGTGGGTACTCTAGTTGTTTGAGTAGTACCTCTTCTTCGTAGAAGTAGCTTTCGGTAGCAAAGGCTAACTTGAAAAACGGCTGGGTGATGGTGTCTTTGCAAGTGCGAGCTGCATATTTGTCGATAATAAAATTGAAGATTTCGATAAGTTTGCGCCTGTGCTTATCTATACGCTCAATGTGACAAAGATAGGTGTCTTGCCATTCAACTGAGTCGAAATGAGGTCGTTCCATACAATAGTTTTTTGTAAATGTGAATTTCTGTAGTCGTTGGGGAATTAGCACTCTGCAAATATGCAGCCTGCGTTTACAAAATGAAATGATAAATGTCAGTACGTCGATTTAGTTTGGGGTTTCATGTGGTTTTTATGATGTTCGGATATGCGTGGTGATTGTGTACCTTTGCAGCAAAACTTTATGATATGGCTACTTTTTTATTTGATCAGATAATATTTGGCCCGGTGAACAGTCGTAGATTGGGCGTTTCGTTGGGTATTAACTTGTTGCCGATTGAGTCGAAATTCTGTAACTATAATTGTATTTACTGCGAATGCGGCTGGACTCCTGGGAAAGAGTCTCCTAAGCCAATATTTCATGCTGCGTTAGATGTGGCTTCGGCTTTAGAGGCTAAGCTCCAAGAAATGGTTGCTGCGGGGAATCCGCCAGATGTAATTACGTTTGCTGGCAATGGCGAGCCAACGGTTCACCCCGATTTTGCGGCGATTATTGATTTGACGTTGGCCCTGCGCGAGAAATTTGTACCAAATTGCAAAGTGGCAGTACTCTCGAATGCGACCATGTTGCACAATGCTACGGTGGTGGCAGCTCTAAAGCGTGTGGATCAGAATATTTTGAAACTGGATTCGGCCTTTGATGCTACGGCAAAACTTATCAATCAGCCTTTGGGTGGTTTTAGCACAGAGCGTTTGGTGGAACGTATGCAGGCTTTTGGTGGCGAACTTATTGTGCAGACGATGTTTCTGAAGGGAGGCTCGAACGGTGTTCTTATAGACAATACCACGCCAGATGAGCTAGATGCTTGGATGGATCTCATTGTGCGAATTGCTCCAAAACAAGTGATGATTTATACGATTGCTAGAGATACACCGTTGGATACACTGGAAAAAATCCCTGTGGAGAGATTGAACGAGATTGCAGCGTCGCTCAGATTGCGAGGGTTTGATGTGCAAGTTTCAGCTTAGGAGTACTTACCGCTTATTTGAAATGTATGAAACTAAAAATAGGTTTTTCGACTTGCCCAAATGACACTTTCATTTTCGATGCCATGGTGCATCATAAAGTGGATACAGAGGGTTTGGAGTTTGATGTAATTCTGGGCGATGTGGAAAGCTTGAATCGGGCAGCTACGCAAAACACAATAGATATTACGAAAATTAGCTACCATGCGTATTTCTATGTGGCGAAGAATTATCTGCTCCTTGATAGTGGCAGTGCCTTGGGGCGAGGCAACGGGCCTTTACTGATTAGTCAGAATCGAGTTTCGACACAGGATGTAGCCACAAGAAATATTGCGATTCCGGGACGTACCACTACTGCGAATTTACTGCTGAGTCTGGCCTTTCCGAATGCCCTTAAGCGTACGGAGTATGTGTTTTCGGATATTGAAGCCGCTCTTTTGGACGATGAAGTAGATTTGGGTTTAATTATCCATGAGAACCGATTTACCTATGCCGACAAGGGGCTTCGTAAAGTGTGCGATTTGGGTGAGTTTTGGGAAGATACTACTGGTTTACCGATTCCTTTGGGTGGTATTGTGGTAAACAGAAATTTGCCCGACGATATTCAGCAGAAGGTGAATAGGGTATTGCGACGTAGTGTCGATTTTGCGTTTGACAATCCCTTGGAAAGTTTGGAGTTTATTCGCAAATATGCTCAGGGTATGAACGAGGAGGTAATGTACAAGCATATTGAACTTTATGTGAATGAATTTACCCGAAGTTTGGGCGTTGAAGGCCGGAATGCGGTGCATACTCTTTTCCGAATTTCGCAAGAAAAACGTATTTTAGGAGCATTGCCCGAAAAAATATTTTTGGATTTGGCCTAGTGCCCGAGAAAGATTGGGCTTTATTATTTTTTAACACAACAAAAATTACATTAATGAAAACTCAAATTATAGGATTAGCTGCCAGTGATGCAGCGGTTTGTGCTGTACTTGTTGATAAGTTGGGGCAGTTCTTACCCGCAGGTTTGAATTTGTCTGAAACGGAATTGTCTTATGTACAGTCGATGATTGCAGCAAAAGAGAGATTATTTTCGGTGAATCAGTATTCGCGCTTGTTGGTATTTGGTGTAATCGACTCAAACTTAGGGCAAGCTGCTATGGCAGAAGCTGCACGTAAATTTGGTTGCGATGCCGCTGCATTTGCCAATAAACACAAGAAAGCGAGTCTTGAAGTTATTGCTGCCGAGACTTTGTCTGCTTTACGTGTATCGGTGGCCGAGGGTGCTGCCTTGGGGAATTACCAGTTTTTACGCCGTTTTTCGAAACGCGACGAGAAGATAAATAGTCTGAACACAGTAGTCGTTTCGGGCTTAGACGATACCTCTCTGCTACAATTAAATGCACTTGTCGAAAGTGTGCTAATGGTGCGCGATTTGGTAAACGAGCCCGTAAATTATATGAATGCCGAACAACTCGCTGATACCGCTGTACGTGTAGGAGAAGCCAACGACATAAAAGTAGAGGTCTTTGATTTCACCCAGATTGAATCGTTGAAAATGGGTGGACTCTTGGCTGTGAACAAAGGGAGTATCGACCCACCTACATTTACCGTAATGGAATGGAAACCTGCCAACGCTACGAACGTGCAGCCTGTTGTTCTTATCGGCAAGGGCGTTACATTCGACACCGGTGGTTTGAGCCTTAAACCCACAGCGGGAAGTATGGATCTGATGAAGTCTGATATGGCGGGTGCTGCCGTAGTAATTGGTACGCTTAACGCTATTGCCGCTGCCAAATTACCCGTATATGTGGTAGCGCTTATTCCGGCTACCGACAACCGCCCAGGCGGGAATGCCTATGCTCCAGGCGATGTGATTACGATGCACAATGGTAAAACAGTCGAAGTGTTGAATACCGACGCGGAAGGCCGTATGATTCTTGCCGATGCCTTGAGTTACTCCAAATTGTACAATCCCGAATTGGTGATTGATTTGGCCACACTCACGGGTGCGGCTGTTCGTGCCATTGGTAAAGAAGCTTCTGTAATTATGGGTACAGCTGACGATGGCGTGTTTGCATCCCTTGAAGAGTCTGGATTTGCAGTGCACGAACGTGTGGTGCGTTTTCCGTTTTGGGACGATTATTCAGAGTACATAAAATCTGACATTGCAGACATGAAAAACATTGGAGGTGCTGATGCCGGTGCAATTACCGCAGGGAAATTCCTCCAGAATTTTGTGGAAAGCCCTTGGATTCATATTGATATTGCTGGCCCAGCTTTGTTGGGTGCATCAGATTCTTATCGCCCCAAAGGTGGCAGCGGATACGGCGTGCGTTTGCTTTTTGAGTTCCTAAAAAAACGCGCGGAGCTTCAATAAACTGGATAAAATATTCTCAATATCAAAAGTTTTAGTCAATTTTGGCCAGAGATTCGCACTAATGTGTTTCTCTGGCAATTTTTCTTGACACGATACACAAATGGAAACCAACAACAACGATATTATTGTAGCAATTTCAAACGGCGATATTAATGGCATCGGTTACGAAGTTATTTTGAAGTCGCTTGCAGATATTCGCATTACCGAATTATGTACTCCTGTAGTGTATGGTTCGGCAAAAGTCGCCGCCTATCACCGTAAGGTGCTGAATTTAGGAAGTGTAAACCTAAATAGCGTGAAGTCTATCGAGGAAATAGACATGAACAAGTGCAATTTAGTAAATTGCGTGGACGATAATGTGCGTGTTGAATTAGGTAAAAGTACAGAATTTGGTGGGCAGGGTGCCTTGGCATCTTTAGAAGCTGCACTTACCGATGTATTGGAGGGTACTGCCGATGTATTGGTAACTGCACCCATTAACAAATCGAATATACAATCGGAAACTTTTCATTTCCCTGGACATACCGAATACTTGGCAGCCAAATGTGGAATCGACCCAGATATGGTATTGATGCTAATGATCAGCGAAGGCCTACGCGTAGGAGTAGCAACAGGGCATATTCCACTTGCGAATGTACCTGCGGCAATCACTCCAGAGTTGATAGTGCAAAAACTCGGCATTATGCAACAATCTTTGAAGTACGATTTCGGGATTCGCAAACCCCGCATTGCTGTGCTTGGCCTGAACCCTCATGCTGGTGACGAAGGTCTTTTGGGCACAGATGAGATTGAACGGATTTTACCCGCGATACAGAAGGCTAACGATATGGGAATTACGGCCATGGGACCTTATCCGGCCGACGGCTTTTTTGCCTCGGGAAACTTTGCAAAGTTCGATGCGATTCTGGCAATGTACCACGACCAAGGCCTGATCCCTTTTAAAACCCTTGCAGGTGAAACTGGTGTGAATTTCACAGCTGGTTTGCCTATTGTACGCACTTCGCCTGCTCACGGAACTGCTTTTGCAATAGCCGGCCTGAATGAGGCCAACGAAGAGTCGTTCAGACATGCCATTTACGCAGCGATTGACATCGTAAGAAACCGCAGGGTTTACGACGAAATTTCTGCCAATCCATTGGAAATACAAGAACGAGATTAAGACGACCCAATAGGTAAGGATACTTACGAATACAAAGCGGATGCTGTGCCTTTTTGCACATATTCCGCTTTTTTTATTTGAGTTTTGTGTTGTTGACGTTCATGTTTTAGAAATTAAACGCGCCATTTAATAATTTCACTTTATAATAAAATGAAAAAAAACATTGCTGTAATTACAGGTGGTACCTCCTCTGAGTATGTGGTGTCGCTTCGGAGTGCTACCAATGTAGCAAATGCCTTGAATAAGGACAAATACAATGTGTATATCGTAAATATCAGCAATCAAGGTTGGTTTCTGGTTGAAGAGAATCGCAGTGATTTACCGATAGACAAAAACGATTTTAGTGTCATTGTCGATGGCATAAAAATAAACTTCGACGCTGCATTTTTTGCCTTGCACGGAGCACCCGGAGAAAATGGTTTACTACAAGCTTATTTTGAATTGGTAGGCATTCCGTATTCAACAGGCGACACCTTGAATATGTCGCTCACGTTTAACAAATACGCGTGTAATTCATTCTTGCGGCCTTTGGGTATCCCCGTGGCCGAAAGTATCTTGATACGCAAAGGCGAGCAAGTAGATGCCCAGGCAATTGTTGCAAAACTTGGCTTACCTTGTTTTGCGAAGCCCAATAGTGCTGGCTCTAGCTTTGGTGTCTCGAAAATCAAATCGGCAGCCGACGTACTTCCCGCTCTTGAAAAAGCCTATGCCGAAGACAATGAGGTTGTGATAGAACGTTACCTTTCGGGCAGAGAGTTTACCTGTGGTGTATGCAAAACAGCTACAAAATCCCTTGTGATGCCCATTACAGAGATCGTTTCTAAAAATGAATTCTTCGATTACCAAGCCAAATACACACCCGAATTTGTGAGTGAAATTACACCCGCAGAAATCGACGTAAATCTGGCGATGCTCATGCAAACCACTGCCGAGCGCGTGTACGATTTGGTAAATTGCAGGGGCATCGCACGCGTCGATTTTATTGTGGACAACGGAATTCCGTATGTCTTAGAGATCAATACGATACCCGGAATGACATCCACAAGTTTAGTACCCCAACAAATTCGCGCCATGAACCTCACCCAAGAACAAGTGTTTGAGTGGGTACTTGAGGACACTTTCCTGCGTGATAAACAATGAAATAACTTTTAGTTTCGATAATATTATTCTACCTTTGCGCGGATTTTACACAAACCGTAATATTATTTAATTTATGCCAGTAAAAATGAGATTGGCTCGCCATGGTAAAAAGAATAGTCCTTTTTATTTCATAGTAGTTGCCGACAGCAGAGCGCCACGTGATGGCCGTTTCATCGAGAGAATAGGATCTTACAATCCTAACACAAATCCAGCCACAATCGACCTAAAATTCGATCGTGCGTTGTACTGGCTTCAAACGGGCGCACAACCAACAGACACAGTACGCAACATTTTATCAAATGAGGGTGTATTGTTGAAAAATCACTTGATTAAAGGTGTGAAAAAAGGAGC
>JBDKHP010000268.1:0-4066 GCA_039797645.1 Bacteroidota bacterium | reverse complement strand
TTACCTTGTTTGTCCCAAATATAATATCCCTCTGCCCGAACGGGTTCGATGTTTAAAATTGAATATACTGCGGTTGGTTTCATCTGATATTAAGCTAAATGTAAGAACTAAATTAAAAAGCAACAGGTTTCAGTCGGAGTCCGGCATTTTCTTCCAGACCGAACATCAGATTCATATTTTGCACTGCTTGTCCCGACGCACCCTTAAGTAGATTGTCGATGGTAGAAGTAATAAACAAATAGTCATTGAATTTTTCAACACGAATCAAACACTTGTTCGTATTCACCACCATTTTTACGTCGAGTTCTTCGTCCACCACATGCGTAAAAGGCTCGTTGGCGTAATAATCTTGGTAAATTGCAATTGCTTCGGTAGCAGAAAGTGCACTTTTTGTGTGCATCATTGCCAAAATACCACGAGTGAAAGTACCACGAACGGGTACGAAATTCAGACTCTCGTTGAAGCCTTCTTGTAATTGGGCCAGCGTTTCGCCAATCTCTTGCAAGTGTTGGTGTTCAAATGGCTTGTATGCAGAGATATTGTTGTTAC
Source organism: Bacteroidota bacterium (assembly GCA_039797645.1). Classification (GTDB taxonomy): domain Bacteria; phylum Bacteroidota; class Bacteroidia; order Bacteroidales; family JBDKHP01; genus JBDKHP01. The sequence goes on along the minus strand of JBDKHP010000268.1, from coordinate 3,517 downwards.
GCCAGCTAAAATGCGTAGAGCCAGTTGGCTTTTGTCCCGCACCTGTAGAGCCGGTAACTGCATTGATATGCACATCGTCAATCAACAGTCCTTTTGAAGCCAGTGGAAGTAATCCCAACTGAATCGCAGTTGCAAAACAGCCTGGATTTGCCAGCATATTGCAGTTGCGAATCAGCTCTTTATTTACTTCTGGCAGACCATATACGAACGGGTTTCCCTCTCGTTTGTGGCGGAAATCGGTGCTTAAATCTATCACTTTTACATGTGCAGGCAACGGATTCTCATCGAGAAACTTCTTTGCCAAACCATGACCCGAACAGATAAAGATTACGTCCACTTTGTCGTAATCAGGTTCAGAGAAAACCAGATCTGTGTCGCCAATCAGATCCTTGTGCACCGTATAAATAGGTTTACCCGGATTGCTCGAACTTTGAGCAAACACAATCTCCACATTAGGGTGGTTTATCAATATCCGAAGCGCTTCACCAGCCGTGTATCCGGCCGCGCCAATAATTCCAACTTTTACCATTCTTATAAGGTTAAGGTTTCAGCAAGAGCGAGTCGAGGAATAATGCTCAACTTGCTCCAACCGAAACAGCTTACTAAAATACGTTATTCACTTTGTTGTAAATTTTCAGTTGGTTCGAAATTATTTTCGTAAACCCAACCACATCGTCGCCACTCCAAGCGTTGTTCATTTCGCCATATTCGCCGAAACCGCTACGCATCATATCGTGTTCCGACTCAATACCCACTACCAAGAAATGATAAGGCATCAGGCGCACCGTAACAGTACCAGTAACAAACTGTTGCGAGTTTTCCAACATTTTTTCAATATCGCGCAAGGCAGGCTCTAAGTACATCGCTTCGTGGAGCATCATACCATACCACGATGCCAACTGTTCTTTCCAGTATTGTTGCCATTTGGTAAGTGTATGTTTTTCGAGCGTATGGTGTGCTTTTATGGTAATAAGTGCGGCAGCAGCCTCAAAAGCCACACGACCTTTAATACCCACAATCGTATCGCCAATGTGCATATCGCGGCCAATAGCCCATTCCGAAGCAATCGCCTCCAATTTCTGAATCAGCAGCACCGAGTCGTCCGACGACTGTCCGTTTAAGCCTTTGAGTTCGCCTTTCACGAAATCTAGGGTAATATCTACCGAACCCTCTTTTTTGAGTTGTTTTGGGTAAGCAGCATCGGGTAAAGTTTCGTTGGTAGTAAGCGTTTCTTTCCCGCCGATACTCGTACCCCAAATACCTTGGTTGATACTGTATTCCATCTTTTTCCAATCGGCCACAATACCATGCGCTTTGAGGTACTCAATTTCTGCCTGACGCGAAAGTTTTAAATCCCGAATAGGAGTAAGTATCTGGATTTCAGGAGCAAGTACTTGGAAGGTAAGGTCGAAACGCACCTGATCGTTTCCAGCACCAGTTGAACCGTGTGCGATGTATTTTGCACCAATTTTCTTGGCGTATTCAATTACCGCAATAGCCTGAAAAATACGCTCCGAACTCACCGAAAGCGGGTAGGTATTATTACGCAACACATTGCCATACACCATATACCGAATACCCTTCTGATAAAACTCCGAAGTCACATTCAAGTTAATATGCGAAGCCACACCCAAGTCGATAGCCTTCTGATCTACGGCTGCTAATTCAGCATCAGTAAAACCACCCGTATTAGCCAGTGCAGTGTGTACTTCTAGCCCTTTTTCTTCCTTCAACCAAATAGCACAAAACGAGGTATCTAGGCCACCGCTGAATGCAAGTAATACTTTTTCCATAACCAATTTATGTTTAGATTCTATATTAGTTTATACTACTCCCCTATTTTGTTCTGCTTCAGATGCTCCCAATTAGGGTCGAACATCATGCCGTTGCACAAGCAATGCACCCTTTTGGTGCGCACCAGAATATCGTAATTGTTGCAACTCTCGCAACCCTTCCAAAACTCATCGTCGTTCGTAAGTTCCGAGAAAGTCACAGGCCTGTAGCCCAAATCCGAATTGATTTTCATCACCGCCAAACTCGTTGTGAGTCCAAAAATTTTAGCATCAGGAAATTTGTAGCGCGAGAGTTTAAAAGCCTCAGCCTTAATACTTCTAGCCAAACCATAGCCCCTATAATCGGGGTCAACAATCAACCCCGAGTTGGCCACATATTTCCCGTGGCTCCAGGTTTCGATATAGCAAAAGCCAATTACTTCCTCACCATTGAGCGCAATCACAGCTTTACCCTGCATCATTTTATCCAGCACATACTCAGGTTTACGTCTGGCCAAACCCGAGCCTTTGTGCTGCGCCGCACGGTCTATCATATCGCACACACTTTGCGCATACCCGTAGTGCATTTCCTGCGCCACTACCACCGAGATATTCACATCCATTGCCACTTCCATTCGAATCTATTTTTTTAAGAAATTACAAAAAAAGCCCGCCATTAGATGGAGCGGGCCAAAAAAACGTTTGTACAGACACAAAAAACAACGCTCGCCACCCCTTTAGTAGTTGTAGCGTCGGCGGAGTATGTTGCAAGAAATCACAGTCATTGTCATCAGATAAATAAGTTTCACAAAGCAAAAAAAAACCCGCTCCCAATTAAGGGGCGGGCTTTAAGTTTTATGTAGTGTAGTCGATACACACCAAGCCCGCCGGTCGTTTCACGAACGATCTCAAGCAGCGACGTCGGTATGTAAATGCCAACTTTAACATTACGAGTTCAGTATTATCAGTTTCAGATTCACCAGTCAAAACTTCATGCAAAGAAAAACCAAAAAACGCTTTTCTGCAAGATCAAACCGCATATATCTCAGAAAACCATAAGAAAAAAGCAAACCTATGTATCGAATTAACACAAGTGCCTGCCAAAAACTTACGGCCACCTGCTACACCCAGTAATGAGTTTCGCTACCCGATCCATTTTTCTTTTCCTCAAGGGCAGCTTTTTTCTTCTCCCAACCTGGATCGAAGAGCATACCCGTACACAAACAATGTTTACGTTCGGTACGTTGCAAAATGTCGTGATTCACACAACTTTGGCAACCCTTCCAGAACACCTCATCGTCCGTAAGTTCCGAGAAAGTAACCGGTCTGTAACCAAGTTCCGAGTTGATTTTCATCACCGCCAAACTTGTTGTCAGACCGAAAATCCGTGCATCCGGATACTTCTCGCGCGAGAGACCAAAAGCCGCCTGTTTAATAGCCCGAGCAAGCCCGCCTCCACGATAATCCTCATGCACAATCAGACCCGAATTCGCTACATATTTACCATGTCCCCATGTTTCGATATAACAAAAACCAATAACCATATCGCCATCCGTAGCGATAACTCCCTTACCCTCAATCATTTTCGTCACCACATACTCCGGCGACCGACGCGATATACCCGTGCCCCTTTTCTGAGCAGCCTCATACATCATGTCCACAAGGGTTTGCGCAAAACCAGCGTGCGATTCGTTGGCCACTTCGACCTTAAACGTTATAGTAGTCATTTTTTTTGCTTCCATTGT
>JBDKHP010000267.1:0-7135 GCA_039797645.1 Bacteroidota bacterium | reverse complement strand
CTGCGGAGTTTCTAGCTTTTTTACTTGTCCAAAAATGCGAAGACCTAAATGTGTGATACTCCAGTATAAAAACAAGATCGTAAAACCACCAGCAACTCCAGACATTACATTCACCATATAAGCGACCTTGCTCACATCGCCCAAAGCGAAGAGCGTAAACACGCGTGCAATCATCAAAAACAGGGGTGTGCCTGGGGGGTGACCAATTTGCAGTTTATAACTTGCTGCAATAAACTCGCCACAGTCCCAAAAACTAGCGGTAGGTTCGAGTGTAAATAAATAGGTAAGAGTGGCAAGTAAAAAAACACCCCAGCCTACTATAAGGTTCACTTTACGAAAAGGAGTCATGGTTTATAATTTGAATTTCAAACGCATTCATTAGACGCGAAAGTAATCTATTTTTTACAAACCTCCCAAGTAACAAAAAATGAAAGCATAATAATTGCCAGAAAACAACAACTCTTAGCAAATTTTAAGAAGTGTCGCTTTGCTCGACAAGTAGCGGCGAATAACTATTTGAAATAATTACCCAACTACACAGCCCGAAATGCAATAAAAAAAGTGGAACCTTTACCCTCTTCACTGTGTAAGCACAATCGTCCCTGGTTCTTCTCGACAAACTCTTTACACAAAATGAGACCTAAGCCTGTACCCAATTCACCATTAGTGCCATTTGTGGATTGTTTAGAATCTATTTTAAATAACTTCCTCTGTGTTTCTGCCGACATGCCCACCCCATTATCCTGCACCGAAATAACAACTTCGGCATCTTTCTCATAGGTCTCGATATTTATTTGGCCCCCTTGGGGCGTGAATTTTATTGCATTAGAAATGAGGTTGCGTAATACGGTATGCAGCATGTTCCGATCTACGTACAAGGCTGAATTCGCAGCAAGTGCAAGATTCATTGAAATACCCTTTTGCTGTGACTGGGACGCAAGTAAACTGACAATACCCCTAAGAATTCCATTTACCTTGAGATTCTCGGGTTCAAAATCCATAACACCTCGTTGCGAACGGGCCCAAGTCAGCAAATTCGTCATTAATTCATACAAATTAACAGACGCCTCGTGTATATGCTTAGAATATTCAACAAAAGTTTGGGGTTCAATCTCGTCATGGTCTTCCACAATTATCTCGGTAAGTTGCATAATAGCACCCATCGGATTCCGAAGGTCGTGAGCAATAATTGCAAAAAATTTATCTTTCGTGGCGTTTACCAAGTCTAGCTCCGTTTTTTGTTGCCCAAGCAAGGTATTTTGAGCCAAAATACTGTCACGGTTCTCCTTGAGCAGCAAATTTTGTTTCACAATTACGCGAGAACGAGAAAACAAACCGATCAGCAACAAAACCGCTACCACAAGAGCAAACACAACCACATTGCGCACCATATTTTGAGTCTCTAATACAGCCTGCCGCAACTCATTCTCTTTTTCCACCTTATACCGATCCACGCTTTCGTACACACGAATCACAGTACCCTCGTCATAAAGCCTATTGTACGTGCTCGAGGCAATTTTTAAGTACTGTATAGCCAACTCATAGGCTCCTTGCTGCTCGTAGATCTCGAATAAAAGTTGCGATGCGGAGTGAATACTTTCAAGAATATTCGTCTTTTGGTAGATAGCAAGAGCTTTCTTAATTTCAATTACAGCACTGTTGGGAATCCTTTTCCGATAATACATCAAGCCATAAGTTTCATAGATATTCGCCTTAAGGTTTTCATCGGGATTCGTCTGTAACATCTGCGCCGACTTTTGCAAGAAAAACTCAGCCGAATCGAATCTACTCAGATTAATATAACACAAAGCCAAATGGCGGGCAGTAGTAGCAATACCCAAAGAATCCCGCACTGCCACCCTAATATTATACGCATTCATATGAAATCCTAGCGAAGCCCTATACTCACCCATTAAATACTTGAGCTGCGCATACTGGTTGTTTACATAAGCCTGCCCTTTGGTATGCTTTAGCTCCTGAAAAATAGCCAATGCATTGTCCAGATTTTTAGATGCCTCAATATAATTTTGAGTCCGTATAAAAACGTCCGCAATATTATTGTTTGCATAGGCCTCCTGTTCCCGAATGCCATACGCTTCCGAGGCCCGAAGAGCATCGACAAAACTTTGTTGGGCATCGGCATACATCCCGATATTGCGGTACACAACACCAATAAAATTCAAGACCTTCGGATATAAAGAATCCAAACGCGCCTGTTGAATCAGTTCTTTAGCATCCAAACCCGCAAGAAGAGCTTTCTCGGAATTAGAATATCTGTTTTTCCAACACAGATTCAACAAGGCGTTTACCTTTTCGAGCTGCACATTGTCCTGCCTTCTTGAGGTCGGCGCATTGCCTTTTACCGTTCCTGCATACGCACCAAACGCAGCCAAACTAAAAGCCCACACAAGAACAAGCTCCGCGACCCAAGAGAAAAACAAATGGATACCCACCCCACATACAGCACGCTGTAAATAACCCTTCATAAAACACTTTGTAAGTATTCAATAAAACAAACAAGAACTATGCAGAAAAAACATGGCAATCCTTAGCAAAAGCCCAACAAAAACAGGAAAAACAGGAAGTGTAAACAAAAACTCAATAGTGCGAAATATCTATGAATAAAGCTGAAATTCAACCCAAACAAGCATACAACATTACAAAAATTGTACAAAACACCCTTCCAATACGCTGGTACAAACAATAAATAGCCGGTTGGTAAACTACAAAAAAAAACGCAAAAAAACGATATGCACCTAAACGACCTAAGAAATTAGTACATTATGTAAAACCCTGGTTTCCATAATTACAATTAGTTCAATACTTTTGCATCAGTACATAAACCAACAAAAATGAAACGACTACTCCTTCTTGTATTCTTCCTACCGATGCTGGGCCAGGCACAAACCGACGACAATGAATTTGCAGCAGCCATTAAAACCGAATACCTCTTCGCTTGGAAGAACTACATTCTCTACGCCGGCAACAACGATGCTTTACGCCCAGTTAGCAGAAAAGGGTACGAAATATACTTCGAATCGTTTCTTGTAGGCCGCGTAGAAAACCTATCCACCCAAAAAATAATGGGTCTCGACAAAGAATATGCCGAGAACAAAGCCTACTTAAAAGCACATTTCACCCTCGACCGCAAAGTATTTGTACCCACCACCGAATTTGGCCAACGCATAATCAGTGCATTCTTATCAGCCTACCAATCGGATCCGGACCCCTATTACTTGCAGGTAGCCACCAACTTAGCCAACAAACTACTCCCCGCATTCAGCACAAAAACAGGAATGCCATGGCGCATGGTAAGCCTCAGTAGCCGCAGTGTACAAGATCAGATCGCAACCCCCACACAAGTAGCCAGCCTCTCGGTTGAGTTTAGCCTTTTGAGTAAGCTCACAAGAAACCCATTATACAACAAAAAAGCTGTACAAGCTGCCGAAGCCCTTTTCGCACTGCGCGATTCATTTGGTCTGCTCGGTACTCGAATTGACGTACAGTCTGGCTTGTGGATCGACAAATCTGCAACAATGGCCGACGGAACAGCAGGTTTTTACCGAAATACGCTCAAAGCATGGCTACTGGGTGGCGAAAACACCTACAAACGTATTTGGCAAGAAGGCACAACCGACGCAAAACGCGAACTACTAAAACAAAATACGCACGGAGTTTACTTTGCGCACCTCAATGGCCCAAAACACGTGACCGACAGTTTGTACTTTGCCAACGAAATACCCTTAGCCGGACTATTTGCATTGGGTGGCCAGACCAAATTCAGTAGCGCATTGTGGAAATATTATCAAAGCCTTGCAGACACACTCGTACTCTTTCCGCAAGTATGGGACGTCAAACGAATGCGCCCCAAATACCTCGGATACGATTTAAAAGGGGCTGATGTTGAAAATATACTTCTACAAATGCAATACATCCCCAATTTTAATGGACTAGAACTTTCCAAAAAGATTTTTGCAGAAATTCAGAAACGCTGCAAACAAAGCTACGGATATACAAATCTATCTGACCTATACCGAGGAATTCCCACCGACGAAATGCCGCCCGAATTTATGGCGAAAACCCTAAAAATGCTCTACCTAATTGCCAAACCAAGCGCGTTGGATCTGAAAAAAGTTGTGTTCAGCGGAAATGGACAACCACTTCGGTGGCAATAAGTTAGCGCACAAACTTTCCAAGAAAAAATTCACGAATGAAAATCGAATTCGAGCAAAGACAATCGAATTTCATTGTGGCTTCGTACACAATTAAAATATAGGCAGAAACTAACATTTTTGCATTTGAAAACTCAAATTGCACAAAAACTCGCTTTCATTCTCAGAATACCGCTGATAGCCCAAGAAAAAAAATAAAGATTAGGAGCGGTAGCCAAACTTTTCAGAAATAGGGCGGCTGCCGGCTATCCGCTTGTAGTCCTCGCGTTCGGGTACGAAATCAACTGGAAACCATTGTTTTTCAGTCGAATAGTTTCAGCTTGCTGACGCTTCGTCACACCGCTGTGGGCTACCGCTACTATCCGGGCTAGACCGTGCCCCACTTTCCAATTCCACGCCGTAGCTACGCTGGGCAGAAACTTTCAGTTGGCCTACGGCCATGTGGCCCGTTCGACAAGCCTACGGCTTGCCTCGAAGCACCAAAAAAAACCATTCAAACAGAAGTTGGCAGCGCGTAGTCGAAGCACACACCAAGCAATGAACCTCCGTTTGTAGATACATCGTTGCCCAATCGGTGCTGGGTTTTCTACACTTACGAACTTTTGTTGGGAGTGCGCCATGAAGTCGGCCCCGAATTTTCCCCTATCGAAACTACCGCTGTAAAACCACATACCCAAACGACACCTTCAGATTGGAGGTATTTTTGACTACTAAATTTTCTTTCAGAGTTCTTAATTACAAGCACTTACACTGCTTATGGCAAACACTCGGGTATGCCGCTACGGCTTTACCACATGGCCGTAGGCCAACTGGCAGGTTTGCCCAGCGTGCTTACGGCGTAACAAATGGTGCTGCCGACCGAACTAGCCCGGATCGCGGCAAGTAGCCCACAGCACGCGCGGAGTGTCCGTTCGTGCTGTGGTTGAATTGAAAAACAAATGTGACCAAGTGATTTCGTACCCGTTGCGAGGACTACAGCCAAGAGCCGGTAGCCGCCTTTACAAATATTGTTAGGCTACAGCTCCTTATCCTTATTTTTTAATTTTTTAATTTTTTTTCGATGGTGGATACCTCTTGTAGAATTTGGCGGAAAATGCAAAGTTTTTCCGATATTTAGACCCGTCTTAGGTCTGAGTCTTGTGAAAGTTTTTGGTTCTGCTTTGTGTCTAAAATCTTTCAGCCCCGATATACGACATCGTTATTTTCAGCTGACTAATAACCTATTTGAAATAGAGGTTTTTGCGCCCATGCGGAAACTTCAAACTAAAAGAAGCTATGGAAAAATTTGATTTGATTGTGATTGGTAGTGGCCCGGCGGGTTTTGCGGCGGCAATGCGAGCTTTGGACTTTGGCAATAATGTGTGTATTGTAGAGAAAAAAAGTATAGGTGGTGCCGGGGTTCTCAACGGGGCACTTACGTCGAAGTCTATGTGGGAACTCTCTATGGATTACGCTGTTGCGGCAAATGTAAGTAGGGGCTATAGGGCTTCGGGGCTTACTGTCGATTTTGCAAAGGTACGGCAAACTGTGCTGAAAGCGGCGAAGGAAAAACAATACCAACTTCTTTCGCAAATTGAGACTTTTGCCCGAAATGCTGACTCGAAGGCTTCGCTTTCGCTACGATATGGCCATGCTCGGTTTTTGGACACCAATACGGTGGAAGTTACGGGTGATGGTGGCGAAAAGCTGCAGATTTGGGCAAAGGATTTTGTGATTGCTACGGGCTCGCGCCCCAGAGAGTACGAGGGCTTTGAGGTTGATAACGAACGTATTATTAATTCTGATGGGGTGCTAGATTTGAAGGCTTTCCCGGAAAGAATGGTGATTATTGGTTCGGGGATTATTGGTTGTGAATTTGCGACTATTTTCTCGAATTTTGGGCAAACCGAGGTGCATATGATTGATCGGTATAACCGTGTGATTCCGTTTGAGGATGATGATTTGAGCGATTTTGTGGCGGCAAATTTGGCGGCGAATGGTGTGCAGATTCACCACACAGCAAGCTTGCGTACGATTCGTAAGCAAAAGACGCATCTGGAAGTGGTGCTCGATTATACCGACGGACACAGCAGGGTGATTGAGGCGGATGTGGCGCTTGTGGCGATTGGCCGGATTCCGAATACAGACGATTTGGGGCTTGAGAAATTGGGGTTGACGACAACCGAACGTGGTTTCCTGAAAATTAACGATGTGTGTAGGGTGGGTAACAATCCGCATAAGAGTCATATTTTTGCGGCTGGCGATATTACAGGCCATGGGCAGCTTTACAATGTGGCGGAAACTCAGGGGCGGTATGCGGCAAAGGCGATCTATAACCAAATAAAGTATCCGCTTACGTACTCGAATATGTCAACCCTTATGTTTTTTAAGCCCGAAGTGGCGGCTGTGGGGGCGAATGAGAAGGAGCTTCAGCAGGGAAAACATCCGTATAGGGTGGCGTATTATGCCAACGAAATGGTGAACCGATCTATTGCAATGCGTAATACGAATGGCTTTGTGAAAATTATGATTTCTGATACTGACGATCAGCGCATTTTGGGTATGCGGGCAGCTGGGCCTCAGGCTTCGGCGTTTATTGTGTCGGTGGCGCATCTGATAGATAAGGGGAATACGCTGAAAGATATTATGAAGATTATCCATCCGCACCCGAGTGTCACGGAGGGGATTCAGGAATGTATTCGGGTGTTTTCGCAAAAGTCGGTTATGAAACCGAAGGCATTTCCGGATTTGATTAGCCTGCGGCGTTGGTCGCCGGAGCATGGCATGGAGTTGCTGAGTTGATGTTTTTTGGAGTTTTGAGTGCTGAAAAAAGCCAAGTTTGTGTGCGCAAACTTGGCTTTCTTTTGTGCGATTGACTATAATTCTTTGCGCAAACGTGCTACCAGAATGCCCAATTGTTCGCGGTATTTTGCTACGGTGCGTCGGGCTATGAGGTAGCCTTTTTCTTGTAGTATTTTGGCAAG
>JBDKHP010000266.1:0-5477 GCA_039797645.1 Bacteroidota bacterium | reverse complement strand
ACAACATAAAAGCAGTATTCCAAAGTTTTGGTTTTCAGGAAATTGAAACTCCAGCAATGGAAAATTTATCCACTCTTTTGGGCAAGTACGGCGAAGAAGGCGACAAGCTACTATTCAAAGTATTGAACTCTGGTGATTACCTGAGAGGCATCGAGCCCAAAGAATTACAACAGGCAGAATACAACAAACTAATTACCCGAATCTCGGAAAAAGGTCTTCGTTACGACCTAACCGTTCCTTTTGCCCGTTTTGTAGTTCAACACCAGAACGAGCTTACTTTCCCCTTCAAGAGATTCCAAATACAGCCCGTTTGGCGAGCAGATCGCCCACAAAGTGGCCGTTACCGCGAGTTTTACCAATGCGACGTAGATGTAGTGGGCAGCAATTCGCTCCTCAACGAAGTAGAGCTGATCCAAATTGTCGAAGCCATATATACCAATTTGAATATCAAGGTGGTACTTAAACTCAACAACCGCAAAATCCTTTCTGGTATTGCAGAGATAATTGGACAAAGCGACAAAATTGTGGACATCACTGTCGCAATCGACAAATTCGATAAAATTGGGTTAGAAGGCGTTAATAAAGAACTCGCCGAAAAAGAGATTGCACCCGAAGCGATCGCCAAATTGCAACCTATAATACTGCTCACAGGAACCAATGCTGAGAAAATTGCACAATTGCACGACGTTCTGGCAAGCTCTGAAACGGGTATGAAGGGGCTGGACGAGATTGAAACAATCTTAAACTATACTGGAGCATTGGGTATAAAACAAGAGATCGAACTCGACCTAAGTCTGGCTCGCGGCCTTAATTACTATACAGGTGCTATCTTTGAAGTGAAAGCACTCGATTTTCAGATCGGAAGCATTACAGGGGGAGGCCGCTACGACGACCTTACTGGAATCTTCGGTCTTAATAATGTGTCGGGTGTTGGTATTTCGTTTGGAGCAGACCGCATTTACGATGTAATGACAAACCTAGAACTTTTCCCTGCTGATATTCTACAAAGCACCAAGTTATTGTTCGTAAATTTCGGACAAAAAGAAGAACTTTTTTGTCTCAATTTGCTCTCAATACTAAGAAAAGCTGGTGTTCCTTGCGAAATTTTTCCAGACTCTGCAAAAATGAAAAAGCAAATGAATTACGCCGATAAGAAGTCTATACCGTACGTAGCCATCGTAGGCGAAACCGAAATAAACGAAGGCTACGTTACCATCAAAAATATGCAAAGCGGCGAACAACGCAACATAGCAACCCAAGATATTTTAAATTTCGCATTCTAGAGAGATTCATAACAAAAAAGCAACAAATTTCATATTTGTTGCTTTTTTTATTCACCACAATTGCTTAATTGTGGTTAAATGTTATTTAGAGCTCCAATTCTATTGTTATTTTAGATGAATATGATAGTGTTGTTGTGTATTATGATTTTCTGACGTGTTGTACTTTATTCCGATTTTCAACGAATTGCTTGAATGGTATCTTTTTAATTATCAGACATTTCGTATTTATTTAAGTTGGAATCAAACATACATTCAAGTTCTCTTGTTTTTAACGGATTACCTGAAATGAATGGATCTAAATCCTTCGTTTTTACGTTTATAATGGTTTGATTCTGTTGCTACGAGTGGTATAATATGCGGAGCATTTGCTTTGGTGGGCTTTGGTATGAGGGAGCTTGGTAGGTTGTCGGTCTGGGGCAGGGTGCGTAGCTTGGGTGATTCGTGAAAATGCTACATGGCCAAAGGCCAAGGTAAAGTGCTTGCCATGGAAACCTACGGCGTGGCAGATGGTGCTGCCGCCCCAACTAGCCCGGATCGCGGCAAGTAGCCCACAGCACGTGTGGAGTGGCCATTCGTGCAGCTGTGATTTTGAAAAACAGCTGAGGCCAAGTGTTGTCGTACCCGTTGCGAGGACTACTGCTAAGAGCCGGTAGCCGCCGCCTAAGATAGAGTTGGGCCTCCGCTCCAAATCCTTATTTTTATTTTTTTCGTTTTGTTGGGTTTGCGCTAACGGATTGTCTATTCGTCTTGGGTTTCGGAATCGTCGTCGTCGTATTGGGTTTCGATGTCTTGGTATTTGTCCGTTTTTTTTGCTTTGCGTTTTTCTGCTCCTGCTACTACGATTACGATTTCGCCTTTTACGGATTTTTGGGTGAAATGGGCAAGGAGTTCGGCGAGCGTGCCTCGGGCGTTTTCTTCGAACATTTTGCTGAGTTCGCGCGAAACGGATGCTTGTCGGTCGCTACCCAAATGGGCTGATAGTTGCTCGAGTGTTTTGAGTAATCGGTGGGGCGATTCGTACATAACGATGGTTCGGGTTTCGTCAACAAGGGCTTCAAAACGCGTCTGACGTCCTTTTTTGTGGGGCAAAAAGCCTTCGAATAGGAAGCGGTCTGAGGGTAAACCGGAGTTTAAAAGGGCGGGGATGAGCGCGGTTGGGCCGGGTAATGTTTCGATTTCGACACCGGCCTCGATACAAGCGCGGGTGATGAAAAAGCCGGGGTCGCTAATGCCTGGCGTGCCGGCGTCGGAAATGAGCGCGGCTGATTGTCCCATTGAAAGGCGTGCTACGACCTGCTCTGCGCTTCGGTGTTCGTTGTATTTGTGATGTGCCCAAAGTTTGTTCGGGATTTCGTAGTGTGAAAGTAGTTTGGAGCTTGTTCTGGTGTCTTCGGCCAGTATAAAATCGACTTCTTTCAGTATCCGTAAGGCGCGTAGGGTGATGTCTTCGAGATTGCCTATTGGTGTGGGTACGAGGTATAGTTTTCCCATTCTAGCGATGCGTGCTTAGTTAATAGTTTGTACGAAATCTGTGACCAACCGAAATACTCCTTCGTAACCGTTTAGGGGTAAACCGGCTGCTGTGTCGTAAATATTGTGGTATTCTTTATAGGTGCCACGGGTGTATATGTATAGGGAATTTACGCCTTTTAGGAAGAAGGGGTGTTGGTCTGAAATGGCGGCGTGTGCGCGGGGTTTTATGTCGGGCAGGTAATGTTTTTTGTTGTTTATATCCTCCAATTGGGCATAGGGTTTGGCAAAATCGATTCCGTTTACGACGGTTATGCCTTCGTCGCCACTGCCCAACATGTCGAAATTGAGTTCTTGCTTGATTCTGGATAGTTCAAAAAGGGGGTTTTCGGTGAAGTATTTTGAGCCGAGAAGGCCGCTTTCTTCTGCACCGAAGGCTATGAATACCATGTTGTATTTGGGTTTTTTCTTGAGGGATCCATAATGGTTGGCCAGATCTATTAGCATGGCCGTACCACTTGCATTGTCGTGTGCTCCAGGGAAATAGATGTTTTCGCCCATTCGCCCTATGTGGTCGTAGTGTGCGGAGAATACCACAAACGAATCAATTTGGCCGGGTATTATGCCAATTACGTTTTGGGTATTGAGCGTTTTTTGGTACTCTTGGTCTATGTCGAGGCGTAGAATCTTCGCCTGCTGAGGCCAGCTTTGTTTGCTTACTTTGATGTTTGTGTAATTGGCTTCCCAAACAGAGGGCGCGAAAACGAGCTTGGCGTCGGTGAGTTCTATAATTCCACGGGCACGGAAGGCATTGGAATCGACCATTCCTTGTATGAGGTTTTTCTTGTCGGGGTTGGTTTCGGCGGAGGGGTTTACGAGTATGAAGTGCTGGTTATGGTCGGTATCGAAGAAATGATTGAATTGCGCCGTGTCGTTGTAATTCTCGGGTAAGAAGGATACTATTTGAAAACGCCCCTTCGCACCGATGGATATTGGCGCTACCAAATAATCGACACCTGCTTGCAATTCTTTGCTACCTGCAACTACTTGCATTTTGTTTGGGAAGGTATTGGCACTGATTTCGAATGGCTGAAAGTAGAATTCGCCCGACATACTTTGCAGCCCCGCTCGTTTGAATTCCCTGCGTACAAATATGGCCGCTTTTAGGTGTCCTTGGTTTACGTAGCCACGTCCGTGAAATTCGGGCGAACACAATACGCTAAGAATCTTGCGGGCATGTGCAACATTCTGTGCCGAGCCAAAGTAAGGTAAAACCAGAAGTAGTAAATATTGAATAAAACGCATTTTGTGCCTTTTGATAGTTAGCAGCAATAGAAGCCAAAATTACATTTTATTTGCCAGAATTACACTTTTAATCGTTATTCATACTCAATGCTGTAGATGTGTTGTAATTTTGAAGTACCGTTGGGCCTTCTAGCAACTTATACAGATTTATCTTTTTCCGTAAGCGTTTGAGTTTCAATCTTGCAGAAATGCGTTCGGATTCCGACAGCAAACCGCAATGTAAACTAATTTCTAGCGAACGGAATTCATCAAGAAGCGCACTTTTTTGTATCTTTTCCTCCATCGGTTTTTTTTTATCGGCCAAATCTGGGGAATTCGTAATTGGACACGTTCATATTTTCGGAAATTCTAATAATGAGAAACTATCCCTAGTGTGTAATCAAAACCCTTGCCTAAAGTTATCTTGTTCAGTTTGCAAGATTCTAGGACTTGCACAAAATGTAGGTTCTTCGTGCCTTTTAATTCGGTATCAAATATGGCGACTTTATCTGAATATACAAATCAGAATGCCGAAAATAGTAGATTAATTTTTCTTCTAAGGTGTTGCAAGTACAAATTCGGAAATACAAACGAGGCTCAAACGGTGAATTGTTAGGCAAAAACACAAGGCTTTCTCAATTCTATATAGCTGGTAATGAAGCCTATAAATGTTGTTATTTCATAAGCCTTTTTTTTCGTAATTTACAGCACTAAATATTACGATCTAGTTGCCGAAGGCTTTACTGCGAAAATATTTACGAACCTTAAACAGACACAAATGCTGCGACTTATAATGTTGGCAATTCTTTTTCAATTGCAAACCCTTTCTGGCTTTTGCCAAACTCCAGGCTGGACATTCGACAAGCCCACACGTAAGCGGGTGAGTATTCCTTTTGAAATTGTCAATAATCTGATAATCATAAAGCTACACATAAACGGATCTAAGGCATTAAACTTCATACTCGACACCGGACTTAAATCTACCCTCGTCACCGAACTCTCGTACGGCGACTCCCTAACCTTAAACAATGCCACCGAAGTATCCATACAAGGTTTGGGCGACAACGAAGCCGTTAAAGCTTACCAAACCACCCAAAATACAGTTCGCTTGGGTAGAGCCCAAGGCGAGAACCAAAACCTTATTGTGCTGATGGACAATGTGTTTCACCTTAGCGAAAAGCTAGGAATTACCATCAACGGCATTATTGGCTACGATTTCTTCAAAAGTTTTGTCGTTCAAATAAGCTATACCCGACACCGCATTTATCTCTACCGCCCCGAAGACGTGTTGAGCCTGCCAAAAGGATACGTGAACTACCCCGTATCATGGAACGCATACAAACCCTATATCGACATCGACGTATGCACACAACCCAACGACAGTATTGTTAAATTACACATGCTTATCGACACAGGTTCGAGCGATGCGCTTTGGATCTT